>DATKZJ010000124.1:0-8099 GCA_035527995.1 Spirochaetota bacterium
GAAGGCACTGTCATTCCAGGTTTTGAACAGGCGATGATCGGTATGAATCCCGGGGATGAGAAGACTGTAAAGATCTCAGCTATAAGGGCATACGGGCCCTACCAGAAACAGCTTGTGGTTGAGGTAGACAGGGATAAGTTCGTAGATGACGTCGAGCCGGAGATCGGGCAGCGTTTACAGGTAAGCCAGCCGGATGGGAAGAAGTTCGTAGTAACGGTGGCTTCGATCGAAGGAACAAAGGTTACGCTCGATGCGAATCATCCCCTGGCCGGTAAGGACCTCACCTTCGATATACAGCTCTTAGAGCTAGCGAAGTAACCACACGGGAGATAGAAGAACAGTCCGGAGGGATGTAAGCTGCAGGTGGGAGACCTTGATTGCAAAGGTCACCTCTGAAAAGGGTATGGAGCTTTTTATTAAGTATGGAGAAGTACAAGGCGGAAAGCATATTGAGGACAGGGGCGTCGGCTTTTTAGAGACGAAAGAGTAGGCTAAAGGCGGAGAAAGCGAAAGAGGAGCCGAACGGCCCGAAGTTTGTCGGCCCCACGCTCGAGGTAGATGAAGCTCTCCCCTGAAGAGACGGAGGGGGAAGGCACTACTGATAAAGTATTCATGGAGCGAACGATGAAAATAGTTCTGATATCTCCGTGTAAAGCCCCAAATGTAAAGAAACCACGCTTTGTCATGATACCGCAGCTCTCACTGCACCTCATCGCGGGCCTCACCCCTCCCTGTCATGAGGTGAAGATCGTTGATGAGGAGGTCGATACCATCGACCTCGAACAAGAATGCGACCTCGTCGGCATAAGCTGCATGACTGCGAATGCCCCCCGTGCATATGAGCTTTCATTAGAGTTCAGAAGACGCGGAAGAAAGGTCGTTTTAGGCGGCGTCCACCCTACCATACTGCCGGACGAGGCTCTCCGCTATGCCGACTCTGTTGTCATCGGCGAGGCTGAAGGGGTGTGGGAGGATCTCCTGGATGACATGGTGGCGGGACGGCTCAAGCCAAAGTACCATAAACCATATCCATCGCTCGACAGGTATGTACCGATAAAATCCCGGATGAATGTCAAGAAAAGGGCATTTGGTGTTATTCCTGTGCTAACTACACGCGGATGTCCCTATCACTGCGACTTCTGCTGTGTAAGCGACCTCTATGGGAAGAGGATACGCCACATCCCGGTCGAAAACGTGGTGCGTGATATTGTGGATTCCGGGGGAAGGTTCTTTCTTTTTCTCGATGACAATATCGCAGGAGACCCTGCGTACGCAAAAAAGCTCTTCAGAGCGATCACGCCGCTGGGAATCAGGTGGGGAGGACAGGCATCGCTCTCCATTGTAAAGAACAAGAGCATATTAGAGGTGGCACGGGAGAGCGGCTGCGCCGCGCTGTTCTTCGGTATCGAGAGCGTTTCGAAGGCGCAGCTCGAGAGGATGCGAAAATCGGTTAAATTAATCGAAGAGATAGAGCAGGCCATAAAGGTTGTGGAAGGTATCGGAATATTTTTCCATGCTTCGATGATATTCGGGTTTGACAGCGATACAAAGGATATTTTTCCGGAAACCCTCTCGTTTCTCGAGAGGAACAAAATAAGCTCGGCCACGCTCAATGTCCTAACGCCCTATCCTGGGACCAAGACATATCGCCAGTTTCAGAAGGAGGGAAGACTGCTTACCGATGACTGGAGGTTTTACGACCACAAGACAGCGGTCTTTACTCCGAAGAACATGACACCCTTTGAACTTCAGGCAGGACGGCTGTGGGTTTTACAGGAGTTTACAAGGCTCTCATCGATGATGAGGAGACTGCCGTACCATCTGGACCACCCTCTCTACCATATGGCGATGAATATCGGCCACAGGAAAATATGCAGCAGTGATTTGAATGAGTTCCCGAAACTTGCGACCCGGCTGTTTCCGCTGCCCGACAGGGGCAGGACGGCTGCGGGTTCATTTTCGGTTCCGACAGTGCGATTTGCCGATCTTTTACCGAAGAGAGCTTCGATATTGGGCTCTATTCAATTAAGCGGAGATTCGTAATGATCAGAAGAGGGATAGTACTCGTTTTTGCAACCACCACTTTTGCAGTGGAAAACGGAGCTCTCGTGCTCATTTTCCTGAGAGACCGCGTTCGTTTTATATGGGGGGACAATGGGGTCAGGAATTGGGTGTACGGTTCCTTCTCTTCCATTGAAAAACCGTTGTTCTGGATACGAAGGTATCTCGACGGAGTTGCTGTTATTGTGCAGTACCGTGCCTACTATAGAGATGTTACTGCGCCCATGAAAAACTGCTACAGGCAACTGAAGAAAAAGTTGTAAGGTTCATCAGTGGCCGCGAAGAAACAAACCGATCGAATACGGTTTTATTAAGGCTGTACCTAAAGGCGGCGGCCTGCGCGGGGCGCCGCCTTTTGTATAAAATAGTAAAGAGGATAATTATGAAAAATCGATTTATTACAGCTGTTATTTATCTTGCACTTATGGTGCCGGCTGTTTTTTTGTTTGCGGCCGATCTGTACCCGGGTGATGTAGCGCTGGTGAACGGGAAGCCGATCAGCAGCGCTGCGCTCGATAGAAAGGTCAATGATGCACTCATGAAGCTCGAGGCGGGAGG
Source organism: Spirochaetota bacterium (assembly GCA_035527995.1). Classification (GTDB taxonomy): domain Bacteria; phylum Spirochaetota; class B62-G9; order B62-G9; family DRHN01; genus JAFGTF01. The sequence goes on from DATKZJ010000124.1 coordinate 2,620, forward strand.
GCAGGTCCCTGATAAGAAGACACTTGAGCAGAATGTGCTGGAGGGCCTCATCAACAACGAGCTCATCTATCAGGAGAGCATGAAGACGGGATACAAGGCGGCCGCTACGATGATCGAAACGCAGTATTCGACTATTAAGGGACAGTTCGGCACAGAACAGCAGTTCCTGAATATGCTCGAACAGCGTGGATATACTGAAGAATCGCTGCGGGAAGAGCTTGGAAGGATAATAGCGATCGATAACTATATCGGCGGGGAAGTCGCACCGCAAGTCTCAGTACCCGAAGAGGAGGTGCTCCGCTACTACGAGGAGAATAGCAAGGTATTATGGGAGCCTGAAACGGTGAGGGCCAGTCATATCCTCGCGGGGGTGGACGACCCTTCTGATGAAGGGCAGAAGAAGGCAGCTCTCCGGAAAATAAAGGAAGTAGAGAAGAAGATCGGAAAGGGGGAGGAGTTCGAGGCCCTTGCGAGGGAATATTCAGACTGCCCGAGCAGCGCGGCGGCGGGGGATCTCGGCTATTTCCAGAAAGGCCGAATGGTAGCGGAGTTCGAGAACGCGGCCTTTGCTCTCGAGGAGGGAGAGATCAGCGGCATAGTAGAGACAAAGTTCGGTTACCATATCATAAAGCTCGTTGAAAGAAAGCCTGAACGCACGATACCCTTCGAAGAGGTGAAGAGCGATATCGAGCAGTGGCTCGGTGAGCAGAAGATCTTTGAAGAGCTGAAGGTGCTCGTCGATAATCTGAAGAAGGGGGCGAAGATAGAACGGTACCTGTAAGGGCAGGGGTTTTGTGCGATTTTCTCATAGATTGCTTAGCAATGAAGTTAAGTGATTACCTGGTAGTATTTTATGTGAAATTACAGCGGCAGAGCAGTTAAACCCCCGTTCCCTGATGTTTACAGGGGTTTTTCAGAGATAGGATTTGCAGCTCTTTGTTTCTGAGCTGTGCGGGATATGATTCCGGAATGAGAATCTCTGTCGGGATCGTAAAATCGATGACGTTGAACGTAAGATGGTAGTGCGGAATAAGGATTTGAAATCCGACGACAGCCCTTTTATTTTATTTTTCCGGCTATTATTTCCGCAATAATACGAGGGTTGGCCCTTCCCTTGGATTCACGCATGGCTTGCCCTACCAGAAAATCCATTACCTTTTCATTGCCCTTCTTTAACGACTCGACGGCATCATGATTTCCGGATAATAATTTTTCTACCAGGGCTTCTAATTCATTTATATCAGAAACCTGCTTCAGATCCAGCTCTTTCACAATCGTTTCGGGTGTTTTGTCCGTGTCGAACATCACCGAAAGCACTTTCTTTGTAGCTTTGGATGTAATTTCGTTTCTTTCAAGCATGCCGAGCAGGTTTGCAAAATTTTCGGCAGATACTGGGAGATCGCTCCATGAAAGGCCCCTTTCCCTGATGCAGCTCGTCATCGTTGATGTCAGCCAATGGACCACTGTACGCGGGGATGCTCCCTTTTTAACAGTATCCTCAAAATATAAGGATAGATCCAGCTCGGAGCTTATCAGAGAGGCTTCCTGTTCTGTAAGGCCGTACTGTTGTATAAAACGGGTTATCTTCTTATCCGGCATTTCCGGCAATCTGGCTTTTATTTCGTTCACATAGCCCTCTGTAATAACGATCGTGCTTACTGCCGGGTCAGGGATACAGGGCCCTTCAAACTTACCCCGCATCGGGGAGGTTATTTTTTTATCCGGGTCCCAGAGTCTTGTATGAAGAACGATTTCACCGCCTTTTTCCTTGCTGTCCTTCTGACGAGCTATCTCGTAATCTATCGCATCGCCGACATTTCGGATGGAGTTCATATTCTTGACTTCGACTTTTGTGTTAAACTCCTCGCTCTTTTCCGGTCTTAACGATATATTGGCATCCACCCTCATCGTCCCCTGTTCCATGCTGCATTCAGAGCTTCCGGAATAACGCATCTGCCTCCGCAGGGCCTTTAAGAACTCCATTACGTTGTAAGAACTGTGCATGTCGGGTTCGGTAACGATTTCGACAAGCGGAGCCCCGGCGCGGTTAAAATCAACAAGGCTTATCTGCTTATGATCCTCGGTTTCATGCACCAGCCTCGCCACATCCTCCTCCATATGTATCTTTCGGATGCGCAGCCTCCTGGTTTCTGCCTCTCCTGTAACGATATCGAGCCACCCGTTCTTAGACAGGGGCTTATGAAACTGCGAGAGCTGAAACCCCTTGGGCAGGTCAGGGTAGTAATATACTTTTTGATCGAACGCGCTCGTAGCTTGAATCTCGCAGTTTAAGGAAAGGCACAGTAGAATGGCTTTTTCCAATACATTCCGGCTGAACACCGGTAGTGCGCCGGGAAGCCATAAACATGTCGGGCATGTGTTCAGGTTCGGAGGGTCCGCCGGCCTGTTAGGACAATCACAGAACATCTTTGTGGGACTGTTAAGCTGAACGTGGATTTCCAGACCTATTACTGCTTCAAAATTCATCTCCTACCCTTTCTATTTATCGTGGCTGTCAGTACCGACGCTAAAGACAGAACACGTCCGTCTTCCCTTATTGGCCCCAATATCTGAAAACCGATATCTGTATCTTCTGCAATGGCCAGCCCGGGCACCGAAACAGCAGGTCCCCCTGTAAGGTTAGCATAAAGGCTGAAGGTGAACGTTTCGTAAATATCGCTGATAGAGTCCTGGAGGTCGATTGATGGATTCCTGCCTCTTGATGGCATCACTATAATGTCCGCCTTCTCAAAGAGCCTGTTTGTTTTTTGTATTATTCGTGCCCTTATCCTGCATGCGCTCTCAAAATCGCTGTATGCTTTATACTGGAAATAACCTCCCTGAAGCATATACGCTTTCACGATACTTCCGAATGACTCTGACCGAGATTTAATATACATATCATTCCAGTTATTATCGGACTTTGCTCTGTGACCATACCGCACGCTGTCATATTTACCCCCGCTCGATGATGCTTCTACCGAGCCTATAACATTATGAACGTTAGCCATCAGGCTGAAGTCATCGAATCCGAGCTCTACTACCCCTATACCGGCTTCCCGGGCGGTATCGAGTGAAGCAGTGAACGCCTCAGTTTCTTCTTCATCGAGCAGGGCCATGCATTGGCTCAGAAACCCGACAGTCGGGTTTCTCATGTCCATGGTGATGTTAAAATCAGGCGGGGTTTCATCTGGCATTGAAGGGTCCCGGCTGTCGAATCCTGACGTTGTCCGTACTGCTTTCGAAATATTTTCTATGGAGCTCGAAACCATACCGTAGCATTCCATCGAAGGAACAAGTCCTATGAGGCCGTAACGCGAAACAACGCCGTAACTCGGTTTGTAACCAAAAAGTCCTTTTAACGAAGCGGAAACCCGGCTTTCCCCCAACGTATCTGTCATGAAAGCTATTTCCGCTTTACCGCCGCATGCTGCTCCGGCTGCGGTATCTCCGCGGAGTCCGAATCCGAGTTCACTCATTCGGGTAAAACCTTTTATGAAAAAACCCTCTTCTTTGAGCCGTTCTGTCACAGTAGCGTCCTCGAGGGCGACATAGTTTTCAAGGGCCGCCGAGCCGGCATCACACAGCCACCCTTTCACCGACATATTGGGCTGGAGACTCGCGACAGGTTTCGAAAACAGACCATCTTCTTCCCCGTCGCGTATATCGGGATTCATGTAAACAAAATCTTTTTCCAACTATTCTCTCCTGGTTTTACTCAAAGTATGTTTGCGACTTTGAAGAAGCCCCCCTTGACAGAAGGCGCGTTCTTGAGCAGGTCCCCGCTCTTTGCGAGATCGCACACTCTTGCGGTGTCGCCGTTCCTGTATCTGTTTTCGATTTTGACTGCAGAAAAGACAGGCTCTTCATCTCCGGCATGCTTTTTCATGACAGAGCCGAGTCTTACGGCATCATCAAGCGCCGACTCGATCAGAGGCTTCTCTTCATCCTTTATGCCAATACGGGACAGCCACGACAGGGAATCCATCAGTTGTTTTTCCTCGTGCATTCCGGGGATCGCCTTAGTCCTGGAAAGCTCCAGTAATCCCAGTTCATCGAGCTGTTTACCCGCGATCTGCGACGGCGCGTCCGTCAGCGGGCAGTATGCGTTGCGGTTCTTGGGAAACGCGATCACTTCTCTTATCGAAGAGGTGCCGAGTATCATCGAAACCACCCGGTCTACTCCCAGGGCTATGCCTCCGTGCGGGGGAGCACCGTACTGCAGCGCCTTCAAGAAAAATCCGAATTTCTCCTCCACATCACCCTCTGAAAGACCGAGCGCCTCAAATATCCGGTGCTGGAGTTCGCTGTCGTTTATACGCATGCTGCCTCCTCCCAGCTCTTCCCCGTTGATTACGAGGTCGTAAGCTCTCGATCGCAGTGACAGCAGTTGTTCTTTGTCCTGAGGATTGAAATCCTTTCTGTCAGGGGCCGTAAAAGGATGATGGTTGGAAGATATGCCCTCATCCGACTCTTCGAAGAGCGGGAACCCGGTTACCCACACCGGCGAGAATATTCCGTCCGGTATCAGCCCAAGCTTTTCTGCGACATGAAGCCTGAGCTGCCCGAGCGCTGACGCAACAGTTTTACGTGACGGGTCCGCTATCATCAGAATTACATCCCCGTCCTTTGCCGAGAACCGCTCGAGCGTAGCAGCCTGCTCCTCTTTAGAGAAGAACTGGGTGATATTGGATTGAAGAGTATCCCCGACGACCCTCATCCAGGTCATCCCTTTGGCTCCGAAACCCGGAACGATCTGTTTCGCATATTCGTTCTGCAGGGCGTTCTTGCTAAGCCTGTCGGACGAGTTCTCCACTTTGATGCCCTTTATCACACCCCCTCTGTTCAGTATCTGTTTGAATATTTCATACTCCGTATCCGCGAATATATCTGTGACATCCTTAAAGTACATTCCGAACCTGAGGTCGGGTCTGTCTGAACCGACACTATCCATGGCCTCACTGTAAGTCATCCGTCCGAAAGGACGGGGCAGGTCGACACCTCCTGTTTCAAACATCTTTATAACAAGGCTTTCAATCAGCGCATATATAAACTCTTCATCTATGAAAGAAGCTTCTATGTCGAGCTGGGTGAATTCGGGCTGTCTGTTCGGCCTCAGGTCCTCGTCCCTGAAACATCGCACTATCTGAAAATAGCGCTCGAAACCGCTTATCATGAGAAGCTGCTTGAAGAGCTGCGGAGATTGCGGCAGGGCATAGAACCTGTTCTTGTGAATACGGCTCGGCACGATATAGTCGCGTGCGCCCTCAGGGGTGCTTTTGGTGAGCATGGGGGTTTCGATCTCGACAAAGCCGTGCGTATCCAGAAAATCCCTTATGCTTTTGCATATCCGGTGCCTCTTGACCATATTGTCCTGGATTGAGGGTCTTCTGAGGTCGAGGTAGCGGTACTGCATTCTGATTTCTTCTGATACAGGCTCCGTTACTGTTGCGCCCTCACACTGTTCGGCTGCCTTTTCG
>DATKZJ010000125.1:0-14348 GCA_035527995.1 Spirochaetota bacterium
CGTGAGTATTGCGGAATCTTCCGGGTACAAGGTTCTCGACAATGCCGCAGCCGCGCTCATCGAGAGGATAGTTCCGTATCCACATGATCTCGGAACGCTTCTGTCCGTGGAGGTCCCCATACGGTACAGCCTTGTGAATTAGGTTCATCAGAGAAAGGCGTACCCAATTTTTGACATGAAGTATTTAGCCGAATGTCATTGCGAGGTCACAGACAATGCGCATATAGAGCGTTGTCTATAGGCCGAAGCAATCTCATATAAATTCACGCAAGTTTCGGAATAAACGGGGATTGTGACGTCCTCGTTTTCGCAAAGAAAGATTGTGCTGTATAAGTATTGTTTTTACTCTATCAGGTAGTGAATTACTAGGAAGAACCATAAATTAAAGACCGTTTTAGGCGGAAAGATAGTGCAATGAAGCAAATAAAACCAGGACATTCCGGCGTATTGGCTTTTGCCCTGCTTGGGCTGTTTATCGCGGCCGTGCCTTTATACGGAGAGGATGACGATACGCGGCTGGAGCTCGAGGAGATAGTCGTAACAGGGACTCCCGTCTCCGATTCGGTCATGGAGCTTCCGAGGAATGTGACGGTGATCACCTCCTTCGACATCGAACAGGCGCCGAGCAAAAATATCATAGACCTTCTCGCGAGGGAGGCGAACGTTAATCTCCGGTCTCTCTTCGGACATGACAAGTCCGCAGGCATAGATATCAGGGGGATGGGCGATACATACGGAAGCAATGTTGTCGTCATGGTCGACGGCTTTCGCATCAACTCCCCGGACATGGCCGGGTTCGACCTCTCATCAATACCTCTCGAAACGGTAGAGCGGATAGAAATCGTTCGTGGTTCCGGGTCGGTGCTCTACGGGGACGGCGCAGTCGGGGGTGTGGTCAACATCATCACAAAGAATGCGTCTGCAGGGTCGAAAATAAACATAGAAGCTACCTACGGAAGCTACAATTCCTTGAGCAGCAGCGTGACGGTCCGGAGGCAGAAAGAGCGCGCCTCTTTCGTCGCAGACGCCGGGTACAGCTCGTCGGACGGTTACAGGGACAACGGTTTTCTCGTTCGAAAGGATGCATCGGTGAAATTCGGGTACGAGCTCACCGATTTTACTTCGATCTCTTTCCTGCTCGCACCTCATAAGGACAGCTACGGTCTCCCGGGACCGGTGAGCAGGGAGGATGCCGGTTCGAGAGAGAAACGGGTTCTCACGGTCAGACCAGATGACTCGGGGGACAATACTGATGTGAAGATCATCGCCGGAATGGAAACCTTTCTCGGTGACACCGTTCTTCTGCAGGCTCATGGCGGCTACCGTTTCAGAGACGATTATTACGTAATGGGGTATACTCCTCTTCTTCCGAGAGAGGACCAGACCGATCATGTCTCCGAGGGCACGTACACGGTCGGAGCGAAGCTCTCCGCCGAGTACGAGTTTCTCATGCAGCTGCAGGAACTTCTGGGAGGTATCGAATTCTCGGCAACAGAGTATAAAAGAACTGAGCTCTCGAAGAACGACCGTAAGAGCAGCAGCATCAAAGGGCTCGGACTCTTTGCTATGAACCGGCTGCATTTCACCGAAGAGATGAGCTGGAATCTCGGGTACAGGTTCAGCCTGTATGGGGGGACGCACAGGGTAGACCAGTACAAGAGCGTGGAGGAAGTATGGGAGAACGGGGAGCCTTTCGACAGGCTCTGGAGTAACCACTCCTTCGATACCGGACTCGTGTACGATATCAGCAGATCCGTCTCTTTTTTTACGAGCTTCGCCACGAGCTTTCGCACGCCGAATGTCGATGAATTCGCCCTCTCAGGGAGCGGCCTCCATCCGCAGACCGGAACTCACATAGAGGCCGGATCGAGGGTCCGCATTGGAGATACGGCGGAGCTCGCCCTCACGGGGTTCTTAATACGAATTCTGGATGAGATATACTACGGGGAAGATCCTGACACAGGGCTGCCGACCAACCGCAACTACGAAAACCCTACAAACCGTATCGGTGTCGAGGCCGATCTGAAGTTCTACCCTTTCGACTCTTTCTATGTCTGGGGTAACTATACTTTTCTGGATGCGAGATTCGAGAACCGATGGACGTTCGTCCCCCTTGTCCCCCAGCACAAGGCGTCGTTCGGAATCGAATGGCAGGTGGCGCAGCCTGTAATTTTATCCGTAACAGGCACCTATGTCGGGAGCAGGTTCGACGGGAACGACGAGAACAACGACCTCTACATGTCGCTCGGTCCATACACAGTGATAGACGCAAAGCTCACCTATGTGAAGGAGCCTCTTAAGCTCTTTCTCAGTGCAAACAACCTGCTCGACGAGCTCTATTCGACGGCTGCGTACGGTGAGCAGTACTATCCGATGCCCGTGCGAAACTTCTACGGGGGTGTTGAGCTCGCGTTTTGATTGGGAGGAGACAAGGTGAGATATAGGAATATGTTTTTTTTCCTGTTCGTGATGATTCTTTCAGCTACTGCTGTGAGTGCAGGTCCATACGCCCCGGCCGCGGACGAGGAGGGAACAACGGCAGTGTACAAGGACGATCCTGCATTCGGATCATGGGCATCCTGGTATGAGAATTATTTACCGGGAGATGCTGTAGATATGGGGTGGCAGACTCCTCTCAAAGCACTTGGAATGGCAACAGGAAGTATATACGACATCTGCTCGCTCGGGAGGGGAGGGAGCATCACCCTTACATTCGATTCCTCTATACCAAACCGTGACGGATGGGATTTCGCCGTGTTCGAGAATGCAGTGACGGATACGTTTTTAGAGCTTGCCTATGTGGAGGTCTCTTCCGACAATACGAACTTTGTCCGTTTCGACTGCTACTCTCTCACGCCCTTGCTCGTTAATGCATACGGTTCTGTGGATCCGACAAACATAGACGGGTTCGGCGGCAAGTATAAAATCGGATACGGTACGCCTTTCGACCTCGAAGCGCTTTCAGGAAAAACCGAGGTCACTGGCGGGGATGTCGATATAAACAGTATCACACACATACGGATCGTTGATGTAATCGGTGACGGAAACGAGTATGACGATGCTGATCCGGCTCACCCGATCTTCGATCCCTTCCCGACAACAGGCAGCGCCGGGTTCGATCTCGATGCCGTTGGTGTCATCACCTCGGACCCGACTGTCCCGTGGCCGCTTCAGGAGGGGTCCACGGCATCAGGCGGCTGCTTCATAGCGACCGCAGCGTTCGGCTCTGCCATGGAGCCGCATGTCGGGATCCTGCGTGACTTCAGAGATAAGTACCTCGTCACGAACGTTTTCGGAAGGCTTCTTGTGAACACCTACTACAAACTCTCCCCGCCGATTGCGGATCATATCTCAAAACACGAGCTTTTGAGGAGGGTCGTAAGAGTGGGACTGCTTCCCCTCGTTGGTTCGAGCTATCTCATGCTCCATACGAAAGCCATCGAGAGGGCGGTAATCCTCGTCTTTTTGACAGTCGGCCTTCTGCTTGTCATTGTGTCCAGGATTATGCGAAGAACAGAAGTGGACTGCGGGTGATTGCAGCTACTGGTGCTCCATAAAAAACGGTATGTTTTCGGGGTTGAGAGGCTCATCGAACCTCCTTATCTCGAAGTGGAGGTGGGGGTCCGTGGACTTCCCGGACGATCCTACCTTCCCGAGCGCCTGCCCGGTGTCCACATTCTCCTCCACTTCGACGATGATCTCTGAGAGATGAGCGTACAGGGTATAGTACCCGAGCTCGTGCTCGAGAACTGCGAGGTTTCCGTATCCGGAAAGTTCGCCTGCATAAAGGACCTTTCCCCGCCGCGATGCACGGACGAGCTTCCCCTCTTTTGCGCTGATATCAATTCCGCCGTGGAAAGCCCGCTCGTTGACAAAGGGGTCCTCCCTCACCCCGTAGTTCGAGGTCTGGCGCCCCATGAGAGGCGCGTGGAACACGACGCCTGTGATATACACCCTCTCGAGAAAGGAGAGTTCTTTTTCAGGAGCGAAGAGGAGTACTGAACCTGTCCGGTCGGGGTCCTCAACTGTGAGGATCTCCTCCTCCGGCAGGCCGACCTCCCGGGCGAGATCTCCCCTCGCCTTCTTGGCAGCATCAAAGAATATTCCGAGCGTATCAGAAAGATATACATCAACATCCTGATGGATCATACCGATGAAGTCTATCCGGTTCAGTGTCGCAATTGTATCGATGTTGAGGCTCGTCTTGGCGATTATTGTCCATATGTCCTCTCCCGCCTTCATCGTATATCTGTATATCCTGGGAGGGGAGTACACAGTGTTCCTTTCGTCCCTGATGATCCTGTTCTTCGACGCAACAGTCGATTCGTAGAGCCGGTTGTAGTTATCGTCGTCGTAATGAAGCCTCTCGATGACTGTTATCTGTCCGTACAATGGGACTGATAGCATAAGAAGCATAAAGATATGGATGATACAACGCTTCATGCGTATATTATAGGCAATTGAAGCAGTTTACTCAACGGTTTTAAGACAAGAGGTGGCATATGGGATCAGAGGTCTATTTTACGGCGATTGATGACGGAGAGGACCCATCTTCGATAGCAAAGAAGCTGGGGATGCTCTTCAGCGAAAGCGGTGCAGGAGAGTGGATCAAGAAGGGAGACTTCATCGGTGTGAAGACGCACTTCGGCGAGCAGAGCAATACGACATTCCTCCACCCGAAAATTGTCAAGACGGCGGTTGATAGAATAAGGAGCAGGGGGGCTTCTCCCTTTCTCATCGAGACATCGACACTCTACAGGGGAAAGCGCTCCAATGCCGTCGACCACCTCAGGCTCGCAAGCGAGCACGGGTTCGGTATCGAAAGAGTGGGGGCCCCTGTAATAATGGCTGACGGACTGTTTGGCGACTCGGAGGTGGGAGTGCCGATCGAGGGGAGGCACTTCCGGGAGGCCAAGATCGGCGCTGAAGTGGCGAAAGCGCAGGGTCTCGTGGTATTAAGTCACTTTAAGGGTCACATGATCACCGGTTTCGGGGGTGCAATAAAGAATGTAGGCATGGGGCTCGCATCGAGGCGCGGGAAGCTCAAGCAGCACTCTAAGATGTCGCCCGAGATCGATTCCGCAAAATGCACGGCGTGCGAGAGCTGTATCGAGTGGTGTCCGGAGGACACTATATCTCTCGTGGAGGGAAAGGCCCGGATCGACAAGAAGGGATGCATCGGGTGCGCTGAATGTTTCGCGGTGTGCAGGTTCGGTGCCGTGAGGTTCGACTGGGGCCGGGAGAGCAGGGCACTTCAGGAGATGATGGCGGAGTATGTCCTCGGAGTGTTTAACGTACTGAGAGGCCGGTTGTTTTACTTCAACTTCCTCGTAAATATCACCAAGGACTGCGACTGCATGAACGCCGGGCCGAAGGTGGTGAAGGATATCGGGATTGTGGCGGGAAGCGATCTCGTTGCCGTTGAAAAGGCCTCCTGTGATATCTTCCATCAGGAGACAGGAAAGCCTATTCAGGAGTTCACATATCCGCAAATAGATCCTCTTGTGCAGGTAGAGCATGCGTCGGGGCTAGGACTTGGGAGCATGGAGTACGACCTCGTTCGCGTATGAACCCTGTCGTCGAAGGCGACAGAGGGTGGGGGTGGGCTTTATTTGAAAACCTGTTGACAAATCAGGGTACGCTCAATACACTGTATGAAAAACCGGAGAAGAGGCCTAATTTGATAACAGCAAATGATTTGAGGAAGGGAATGATGATCAGGGTCGGTGCTGAGCTGTTTGCCGTTTTCGAGTACCAGTGGTCCAAACCGGGGAAGGGCGGTGCGTTCGTCAAGACAAGGTTGAGAAATATCAAGAAGAATACCATGATTGAAAAGACCTTCAGGGCAAACGAGAAGGTAGAGAATATTTTCATAGATAAACGCAAGATGCAGTTTTTATACTCCGATGGGGAGAGCTCCGTATTCATGGATCTGGAATCCTATGAGCAGGAGAGCATCCCGAATGAGTTCATCGAAAATGAACGAGAGTTCATAAAGGAGGGACAGGAGGTCGACGTCGACTTCTACGAAGGTGAAATGATCGGGTTGGAGCTCCCCACCTTTGTCGAACTCCTTATAACCCATACCGAGCCGGGTATCAGGGGCGATACGGCAACCACGGCGTTCAAGGCATGCACCATCGAGACAGGGGCCCAGGTCCAGGTTCCTCTCTTCATAAACGAGGGAGACAGGATAAAGATCGATACCAGGACCGGAGAGTACGTCGAGAGGGTTTAGCAGCTCGAGGGAAGGAATCTGCAATACAATAACGGGGACCGTCTTGAGCAGGAAGAGAGACTACAACAAACGGCAGGGACTCAAATGGTTCAGAAAGAGGCAGTGGGTGAAGTCGATCTCTTTTCTCGAGAAGGCACTGAGAGAGAAAAAAGACTCTCAGGTGTACCTCTTTCTGGGATATGCCTCCCTTTTTGCTGACGACATGGACGGCGCGAGAAGGTACTTCAGGGGAGGGCTTCTCGTAAAAGAGAACGATCCGGAGCTTCTGAAAGGACTCGCCTACGTTTACATGAAAGACGAACGCGTCGAGGACGCGATAAGCCTGTGGGGAGAGGTCCTCGAACAGAGACCCGGAGACAAGCAGGTACAGAGGGCTCTTGGGAGACTGCGTACCTCGGAGGATATAGGGGAGTTCGCAGAAAGATCAGCGCCGTCGGATTTTTTTTCTCCGAGACTCCCTCTTTTCGTGAAGCTTCGTCCCTACCTCCTCGGTTTGTACATAACCGTGGGAGTTATAGTCGCCGGTGTTGTCTTCTATGCTACACCTCTCTACAGAAAGGCGCTTGAGAAGTTCTATCCCCGGATCGTCGAACTCGACAGAGTCGATCTCCCCGAGGGGCCGGTAACCGAGGAGGGAGGGAAGGACGCACTCTACTTTCTCACCGAGGAAGAGATCCCTGAACTCTTCGTCCAGATCAAGAAGGATATCTATAAAAACAGGACCAACAGCGCGATCATACTCCTCAATAAAGTACAGGGTTCGAACGCTTCCCCTCTCGTGAAAGAGCGGTTCGAGATACTGTACACATTCATAGATCCTCCGGACCCCCTCTCCATAGACTACAACCCGCACTTTCACGAGATCATCAAGGAACCGGGAATTTACCGGGGTGTCTGGGTGCTGTGGAGGGGAAGAGTAGCGAACCTTAAAAAAGAGGAAGAGTCCGCGCACTTCGATCTCCTCGTAAACTACGAAGACCAGGATACAATCGAGGGAATCGCACACGTGGATATCGACGGAGTGTACCATATAGAGAACCGCCAGTCAGTCGAGGTGTTCGGCTACTACGACGGGTACGATACCGATACCGGAAAGCTCCTGATCCACGGCATGTTGCTGAGGGATCTGGGGTTATAGCGGGCTTTTACTTCCACGGAGAGCCTCCTGTACGGCTTCCGCCCCCTCTTGTTTACAGCCTAATCCATAGAGATCTTCTCACAAATCACGGTATATGAAGTCACATGATGAAAAGCTCCTATTGACTCAGGGGATGGATATCGGGTTATCTGAATTAAGCGATTACGATAATGCAGGGAGCCGCCCTCCCGTACTGCTGATTTCATGATTATTTGGGGGTACGGCCTTTTTTTCTGCTTTGCATATTCCGGACATTGGAAAAAAATGAGGGCATGGGGGTTAAATCCTTTCAAATTGTTGTCAGTAATGAAAATACAGTCAGACGGCTTTTTACATAAACACCGTCGTTTCAGCAGCGACATGTGAAAGACTGAGCAGCAATATCCGTGTGGTTTCGTGCCAAAACGTTAGTGCGGTTTTCTCATAGATTTCATAGAAATCAGATTGCATAGCAATGGGTTTAAATGATGATTTGGCAGCTCTAAAAAATAATGTTTACGGTGAGGAAAGCGCTAAAACCCCCATTCCTGTGTGAGAAATGGGGGTTAGCCCCCGGTAGTAAGAGTTTTGTTGATATGCGGGCTTATGTGAGTCGGCAGCTGATGAGAGAGATATTGGTTTTTATTCGGAAGACTCTTGGACGCCCATGCGGGCAGGCCGATATCGATTGCTTGTATCTCTGAGAGGAGATCTGCTCTGTCACTTCTACCGGGATAATAAACGTTTACAATGTTGGAGCTCTGATATAGCATATACCTATTATCCCGAGGTGATAAATGGACGGTACCGATCACATCGCCGAAAAAACAAGAACGCAGCGCAGTAAAAAACTGAAATCCGACCTCATGAGTCGCCTGGCGAAGATAGAGGGACAGATAAGGGGCATCCGGCGGATGATCGAGGACGATGTCTACTGTGACGACATCCTGAACCAGGTAACAGCTGTGCACTCGGCGCTCTCATCTGCAAGAAACCTTCTTCTGGAGAGTCACATAAAAAGCTGTGTGCGGGAGAGCATCGAACGTAAGGAGTATGAAATAGTCGATGAGCTCATGAGGACGCTGAAGCGGATGTTCAGGTAGATGGCGAGTCTTTTGAAGATATCTCGATGCTCCACCTGAGATGACGGAGCACACCCTGCGCGACGTTGGTGAGGTGATCCCCGATCTTCTCGATGTTGTCGACGAAATCTATGTATATGATCCCGGCGAGCAGGTTGCATTCTCCTGAATTCACCCTCTTGACATGCTTCTCCTTCAGCAGCACCTGCATTTTGTTGAGTCGTTTCTCGTCTTCAAGCACCGTCCCGGCTGCATCAACATCTTCTTCCTTCAGCGCATTGATCGTGTTTCTGAACATTGCGACAGCGACTGAGAATATCTTATGAGTCTCTGCCAATGCGGTGCTGGTGAGCGGAAGGTTCTGCTCAGTACGCCGCTGCGCGAGCTCGAGGATGTTGATGGCATGGTCGGAAACCCTCTCCACGTCATTCACGGAGTGGAGCAGTACAGGTATCTTCTCCGCATCATCCATATCGAGGTTTTTACGCGAAAGCTCTACGAGGTACTGTGTTATCTCCTTCTGGAGGTTGTCCACCGCGTCCTCTCCCTCTTTGACCTTGGAAGCGAGATGGAGGTCCTTCTTCTGAAAGCACTGGAAGGCGTTTTGAAGCGCATCCTGCGCGAGTCCCATCATTCGAAGTATCTCGTTTACAGACTGTTGTATCGCGATCGGGGGGGTCTCGAGGAGATGTTTCTCCAGATAGATCGGCATCATATCTATGCTGCCCGGTTTTACTTTCGCGAGCTTTACGGTGAGCTTTTCAAGAACTGAGATGAGAGGAAAAAACACTATCAATGAGTTTATGATATTGAAGACGCTGTGCGAAAGGGCGATATGGAGCATGATGTTATTCTGGGTGATCGGCCCCGGGATCATCATCTCTATGAACCTCGCGTATATTCCCGTGTACACAGGGACAATCATATAGCATACACCCAGTACATTGAGCAGGGCGTGGGCGTGGGCCGCCCTCCTGGCGGAGACGTTGGAACCGATAGCGGAGAGCTCGGCGGTCACCGTTGTGCCGATGTTATCACCGAGTATTATCGGGATTGTGGTTCGAAAATCTATCAAGCCCGAGAACGCCATGATCTGCAGCAGAGCGATCGTTGCGGATGAGCTCTGAAGCAGCATTGTAATCCCTATCCCGAGCAGGATTCCGAGGATCGGATAGGTGCTGAAAGTGGCGAGGGTATTCTTCAATGCGACGCTGTCCTGCAGAGGCGAAAACGTATCCTTGATGAAACCCAGGCCGGTGAAGAGAAGGCCGAATCCGAGTATGAACTGCCCCCACATCTTTATTTTGTCTGTCTTTCCCAGCACGCTCAGGAGGAACCCTATGCCTATTGCCGGAAGTGCATAGTTTGTGATTTTAAACAGGGCAAAGAAGGAGACGAGCCATGCGGTGAGCGTGGTGCCTATGTTCGCCCCTAGAATAATGGAGATCGCCTGTCTCAGGGTGAGGAGGCCTGCATTGACAAAACCCACGGTCATGACCGTCGTGGCGCTGGAGCTCTGAACAAGACAGGTTACGAGTGCGCCTATGAGCAGACCCAGGATCGGTCGTTTCGTGAGGATTTCGAGCGTGTTTTTCAGCCGCTCCCCTGCTACCTTTTTCAGGCTGTCCGACATGATCTTCA
Source organism: Spirochaetota bacterium (assembly GCA_035527995.1). GTDB lineage: Bacteria > Spirochaetota > B62-G9 > B62-G9 > DRHN01 > JAFGTF01. The sequence goes on from DATKZJ010000125.1 coordinate 10,079, forward strand.
TGCCGAAGAGAAACAACCCCATACCGCCGATAAAGCCGAAAATTATTTCCCGCGCCATTTAAGGACCCCAGAGACGGTGAGTAAGATAGCCTGTGTAGTAGGCCCTTTTAGAGAAATATTGTATACAATTGCCGAAGCTGTATGTTGGAGCTATTTTTCCATTCATTGTTTCGTTAATGTAATATTATATTCATTAGACTGGTTCATCAACAAAATAGTTACGGATTTACTAATTTTTATATCTCTGACAGCGCAGAGGCACAAACTCTTGTGACGGAGCTTATGTCCGGACTTCGATCCGGGGGCCTGCCCGGGAAGGAGAGACGAGTGGGACGAGCGGTAGATGCGGTATCTGGGGTAGATGAAGAACGCATCGTTGCGGATTTCTACAGACAGTACGGTATGGACCACAGAGACCTGGACATGGAGCATTGTACGGCCGCGTTCATTGAGGAGATAGAGCGGGGGCTCGAGGGAAAGAAGAGTTCCCTTCCCATGCTTCCCTCCTATATCGAGGTGGAGAAAGAGATACCGCGGGACGAAAGGGTCATCGTGCTCGACGCAGGAGGGACTAACTTCCGCGTCGCCACAGTCTACTTTGATAAGGATCTTTCTCCTGTTGTTGAGGATTTCAGCACTCACAGAATGCCGGGATCGGAGGGGGAGGTCGGGAAAAAACAGTTCTTTGAGACCATTTCAGGCTACCTCGAGCAGGTGGCGGGAAAATGCAGCAGGATAGGGTTCTGCTTCTCTTACCCGACCGAAGCGCTTCCCGACAAAGACGGAATCCTGCTCTATACGTCGAAGGAGCTTCTTGTCCCCGAGGTGATAGGAGAATCGATCGGAAAAAACCTCCGTGAATCTCTCAAAAGATCAGGGCATGGGGGTATAGAAAGCGTTGTCCTCCTGAACGATACCGTCTCGACGCTGCTTGCAGGGAGGACTGCAGGCCGAAGACGCGATTTTTCGAGCTATATAGGGTTTATACTCGGGACCGGATCCAACTGCTCCTATATAGAGAAAAACAGTAATATCAGGAAGGTCGAGGGCCTGGAAAGAGCCGGAAGTCAGGTCATAAACGCGGAATCAGGGGCGTTCGGAAAGGCGCCGAGAGGCGTGCTCGACGAACGGTTCGACAGCAGGACCAAGGACCCCGGTGTCCACACCTTTGAAAAGATGATATCAGGCAGATACCTCGGAGGACTCTGCGCCGAGGTAATTCGGGCCGCTGCGGAGGACGGTCTCTTCTCGGCCGTATCAAAGAAACGTCTTAGTGCCGTGGAAACAGTCGATGCGGTAGCAATAAATGACTATCTTCGCTTCACGAAGAGCTCGGGAAGCTCTCTCGGAAAGCTCGTTGAAGGCGCTCCGGAGCCTGACAGGGTGACGCTCTACCATCTCATCGACCGGCTTGTGGAGAGGGCGGCAAAGCTTACCGCGGTACACCTCTCTGCATTCGTGCTCAAAGGGAGGGGAGGCTTGAATCCCTGCTCCCCGGTCTGCATCACCGCAGAGGGCTCTGTCTTCTACGGCCTCGCGGACCTGAAAACGAGGGTTGTGTGCTATCTGAAACGGTATCTGATGGAGAAGAAAAAGAGATACTACGAGATCGTAGAAGTTGAGAACGCTCCGCTCATCGGGGCCGCTGTAGCCGGGCTCACGAATTAATTTACGACACAAAACGGGTTCATATTCACCCCTTACTCCGAAACCTCACTCTGTTGAACACAGAAGTGCACTTGTCGGCGGTTCACTCTCTTCTTTTATGTTTCCTGTTATCGGTTGCGATCCCTCGGGTAACGATGGAATCGTCCTGGTATCCGATAGGAGGCAGTGAGGAGGAATATCGGGAAATCGTGCAATCAGCGATAGTCCGTTCTGTCTGTCACGCCGATGAAAAACTCCAATTATGAAGGCCTTTTCAAAATAACTTTGGGAGTCTTCGGAGAAATTTCTGCGTACAGTCTTTGCTAACAGGCAGGAAGATTGGTGGATATGGAGTCATTGACCTGCCCGTTAACAATTCGGCTAAAGACTTACCCATTCGTTATACTGTTTCTCATCTCCGATGAGCGTCGAATCGCCATGCCCCGTATACACAACGGTATCGTCGGGAAGGGTATAGAGCCTCCCTGTAATGCTCTCTCGGAGCACGTCGAAGTTTCCTCCCGGAAGATCGGTCCTGCCGACTGAGCGGTAGAAAAGGGTGTCTCCGCTGAAAAGGGCCTTTCCCATCAGTATCGATATGCTTCCGACTGTGTGTCCGGGGGTGAGGATCACCTTCAGCGTTTCGTCTCCTATTCTCAGGGAGTCGCCGTGCTTGAGCAGCAGGTCTGGAGCCACCGAGATGTAGGGTGTGCCGACCATGGCCGAGAGGTTCTGGTCCGGATCGAGGAGCATTTCGGCGTCGAGGGATGAACATGCGAGTTTAGTATCGTACCTGGATTTCAGGTCGTTGTTTGCAGCAATGTGATCGTAGTGGCCGTGTGTGTTTATCACCATGGAAAGCCTTCGATCTTCGATGTACGGATAGATCACCTCGGGATTACCGCCGGGGTCTATGACGACTGCTTCCTCGCTATTCCTCACTATATAGCAGTTTGCCGCCAGCATACCCACTGTTTTGCATATGATTTGCATGGGGGGGTTCTTCCGTCTCTAGTCTCTTCGTCTGTCTTTTGAGTTTACTATAAGCGTTACAGGGCCTGAGTTGACAAGTTTCACGTCCATCATTGCCCCGAAAACTCCTTCTTCCACCCCTACATCGTATGACCGGAGCTCCTTCGAGAGCAGCGATAAAAGCTGCCTGGCATGGTCATGGCCGGCGGCGCGGGAAAACGACGGACGTCTCCCCTTTCTTGTATCACCGAGAAGGGTGAACTGCGAGACAATGAGTATCTTTCCTCCCGTGTCGAGGAGAGAAAGGTTGAGGTTGCCCTGCTCGTCGCCGAATATCCGGAGATGAACCACCTTGCCGGCGATGTAGCGGGCGTCCTCTTCCGTGTCATCACGCTCGACACCCAGAAGAAGGAGTATTCCCCGTTCGATCTCTGCGACACACTCTCCTTCAACCCGTACTTCGGCACCGCTTGTCCGCTGGATTATGCCTACCATGGTTTTTCTGTCCAGAAAAAGACCCGGTCTGCCCGGCGGAGCCGGGCTCTGCCGAGAAGGTTCGGCCCTGCCGAGAAGGTTCGGCCCTGCCGAGGCTACTTCTCCTCTTCCTCCCTGCGCTGGGCGGTCTCCTTTACCACGTCTTCCGCGATCTTTCCGGAGATCGGGTCGTAGTGTGAAAATTCCATCTCGAATGAGCCCGTGCCTGAAGTGATAGACCGAAGCTCAATAGCGTACTTCAGCAGCTCGGCCTGAGGGACCTTGGCCCTAATGAGCTGGATCCCTCCGCCTATATTGTCCATACCGAGAACCCGTCCCCGTTTGGAGTTAAGGTCGCTCATGATGTCTCCCGTATATTTGTCGTCAACGTACACGTTGAGATCCATGACAGGCTCGAGCAGGGTCGGTTTCGCAGTTTGCATGGCGAGCTTGAACGCGTGCCTTCCGGCGATCTTGAAGGCGAGCTCAGACGAGTCTACATCGTGGAATGAACCGAACACGAGAGAGGCCTTTACGTCAACGACAGGGTACCCGGCGATGACGCCGGCATCGAGAGCCTCCTTGACCCCCTTCTGAACTCCGGGTATGTACTGTTTCGGGATCGCGCCTCCGACGATCTTGTCCGCGAACTCGAATCCGCCTCCGCGCTCGAAGGGTTCGATCTCGAGGAACACCTGTCCGTACTGCCCGTGTCCTCCTGTCTGTTTCTTGTGCTTGTAGTCTGCCTTCGATGGGCTTGTTATGGTCTCCCTGTATGCGACGAGAGGAGTCGAGGTCTCTATTTCGATACCGTGTTTCTCTTTGATCCTCGAGAGGATGATTCCGATCTGGAGCTCTCCCATCCCGGAGACCACGGTCTGCTTCGTTTCCTTATTGAACTGCATTGTGAAGGAGATGTCCTCCTCGGCCGCTCTCGCCAGCAGGGCGCTCAGATTGTCCTCCTCCTTCTTGTTCTTGGCATGGATTGCAACAGAGTACACAGGATTCGGCAGGGCGAGCTTTGGAAATACAACTTCCCTGTCATGAGAACAGAGGGTGTGGCCGGTTTCCGCATACGGGAGTTTTGTAAATACAACGATGTCGCCCTCTTCAGCCTTTCTGCCGAGAGGAATCTGATTCTTCCCGAAAGCCCGCGAGAGTTTTGAGAGCCTCTCTT
>DATKZJ010000126.1:0-13871 GCA_035527995.1 Spirochaetota bacterium
GATCGAAGGCTCGACGAATCTCAGCATATCGTATATGCCGAATCCCGAGTCCGCGCTCCCGCCCTGCGAGTTGATGATTACGGTGATTGGCTCCTGTTTTGATTCCTTCTCGAGCAGAATAAGTCTCGAATATATGCTCTTCGCAAGTTCAGAATCAATTCCCTGCGAAATGATTATCGTCCTCGTCTCCAGAAGCTCCCTATCAATAAACCGCAGACGATCACTATCTCCTTCAGGACTCGATTTTTCCGGCATAAGGACTCTCCGTCACGTATGATTATTAACTGTATCTAATATAGCGAAATCTCCTGCCTTGTTCAACAGAAAACATCCTGTTTCAGCTCATGCCCCCCATGTGGAAAATTATGTTTAAAATGAATACGCAATATGGTAAAATTGCTTCTATGAAGGGGATAGATGTCGACGATTTGAAAAAAGGAGATGTGGTAGAAGACCACATTCTTTTCGACGATAACTTCATCGTCCTCACAAAATTCCACACCCTCACAGAAAGCGATATCGAAAGGGTACGCAGGTACAAACTTCTTTCCCTTTATACCCTCGGGGATAATAGGAGGAGAATAGAGCCGAGGGAACAAAAGCGGGAAGCTAAACCTCTCCCAAAAGAGGCGACATACGATATCCTCATCACATATATCCAAACGACATTTTCCGCATGCAGGCAGAAGAAGAAGGTACCTCTTCAGGTGATACACAATGCGGCGTCTCTCGTCGTTAACTATACCCTTACAAAGCGGGAGGAGGCGCTCCTCAGGGTTGCCAGGGGGATGAAGCAGGGGAGGTTTGCAGCCCACTCACTGAACACGGCGATTTTGTCGGCGATTCTCGGAGATGCGGTTAATATCAAGGAAACGGAGCTTGTAGATATAGTAGCAGGTGCGCTCTTCCATGACATCGGCTTGGTCTTTCTCGGCAGGAACAATGTAAAGCCGAATATCAGGGACCATACTCTCATCGGTTTCAAATACCTCAAGACAATCGAAGGCATCAAGCCGAATATCACCATTCCGTCGCTTCAGCACCATGAAAGGGCGAACGGCAGCGGCTATCCTGCGGGCCTTACGCTCAGCGGTATTACTCACTCATCCAGGATCGTCTCGATCTGTGATTCATGCGACTCGCAGATCAGCCTTATCAGGAACGGAAACGACATCTCCCTGCACATGACGAAGGAGGACCTCTTCTCGTGGAAGAAAGAGGATTTTGATGCGAGGCTTTTCCGCGTGTTCACCTCTGCAATAGGCGAGACGTTTGCGGAGAAGAGAAGGGTGCTTCTCAGCGACATGACGGTCGGAGTGGTGAAGAAGATATCTGCCCGCTTTCCATTCAGCCCGGTAGTGGACATTATCGCCGATTCAAAGGGAGAGAGGCCGCGTGAGCCGAAAGTCATCGAGATCGTAAAGAACAATGAAATCTGGATCGAAAGGTTTCTACAGGGACAAGGGTAATCACAGTATATTATAGAACCACATGATGAGGAAGATCATCACGACAACGAACATGAGGCCTCCGGTGACAATGATGAAGAGCGGGAACTTCCGTTTTCCGGAAATATCTTCGATAGATGGAAGTTCATCCGAAGAGGATCCGCTGGAGAGAAGCTCATCGTAGCGCTTCAGCTTGACCTGCTCCGTCTCCACGGCCTTACCATACGCGTCATCACCGAGCCTGCACAGGATCGTGTACTCGTTCTCCTCTCCACGCTCTTTGTCGATCACCTCTGCGGGAACAGGGATGAGGGTTCCTTCAACACGGGCTCCGAGAAGGTCGATGATGTAGTTGCCCTTCGTGGTGCGGTCTGTCAACTTGACCATGATCTTGTCGCCGATCTGGAGCTCGTAAATTGGAATACCGCTCACAGGGGCCAGAACGAGCTCGACGTTTATCGGAGAGAGTTCCTTCAGGAGAGCAGACTGCGGAGCGTTCGGCTCCTTTTGTTTCGGTTTGTTTCTCTCCTCCCTTATCAAGTTCATGCTTTGTTTTGTTACGAGCTCGGAAACAGTTTCGAGATGGATGTTCCGGTCTGAAAGCGGTTTGATGAAGACCGATAGGAGCAGCGACTCTATCCTTGCCTCATCGTTGTTCTTGATGAGAGAAAAGAGCTCGGTCCCTCTGTCCCTTTCGAGCGTGAGTTCGAGAAAATTCTGAAGATCCAGGGATATATTGACCGCGATATCCCCCTTCCACCTGAGGTTGATGATATTTTCCTCTATCATATACCAGGGGAGGTGAGGGTCGTTGTCGTAGAGGGAGCTGTAGTGCGAAGCGATAGCCATCTGGCTCTCGACTGTTCCAGTCTCGTCATTGAAGAATAGGATGAAGAGCCCGTACGTGTTCGTCTCGACGGCCTTGAACCTTCCTTTGAGGATGATATAGTTCTGGTGTCCGTATTCGGAGTCAAAGAATTGTTCTGAATCTCCCACACCCGTTCTCCAAGCAATGAATTTGACAATTCACTGCACAATGAAATATATATGCGCTCTTCGGATAATAATAGTATATTATATGATATATCTCACCCAGAATGGTACAATGAAGGCCAGACTCTCTTTCTTCCTAGCAAGAAGATACCTGATGGCAAAGTGGTCTCTCATGTCCACGCTTTCGATCCTGATGATATCGTTCGGAATCATCACCCTCATCACTGTACTGTCGATCATGAACGGTTTTCACAGCACTTTCAAGAAAAAGATCCTCGAGACAAACACGTATCACCTCATGATGCAGCCTTCATACGGCAACGATTATTCCATAGATAATATTAAAGCAATTCTATCAAAGAATAAAGAGATAATTTCTGTAGTCCCATATCACAACGGGGAAGGGATACTAAAAAGCCGATGGGTCACAAGAGGGATTATACTGAAGGCGCTTCCCGGTGACGTGTTCTCTCTCGATGAGGGATTCAAAAGGGAGATCAGGATTACGGATGGAACATTCGACTTGACGAGCGATGATAACATCATACTTGGGCAGGAGCTCGCGGTGGAAGCAGGGGCCAGAGTGGGGGATTACATACCGGTTCTCACCTTCAAAGGCGAGGATGTCTCCCTGGCAAAGCCGACCTTCAAACTGTTCCGCGTCGTCGGGTTGTTCAAAACAGGATACTGGGAATACGACAAGAACATGGCGTACATATCTCTCGATGCTGCATACACCTTTTTCGGTATTGGCAGAAACGAGCTGGATATCGGTATAAAGGTGCAGAACATAAACAGGGTTGATCGCGTTTTGAGCTGGATCAGGGACAATGTGGGCGGAAATTTTTACATACTCACCTGGATGGACATAAACCGCCCACTCTTCGAGGCACTCCAGAACGAGAAGGTAGGGATAGGATTCGTCGTGATGCTCATTATCGTAAGCGGGGCATTTAACATAATAGGCTCCCTCGTGATGACCGTTATGGACAAAAAAAAGGAGATCGGTATCCTCCGGGCGCTCGGTGCAAGGCCCTCGCTCATTACGCAGATATTTGTAATCGACGGTTTATACATCGGTATCATCGGGACGCTTATAGGAGTGTTCGCTGGTTTCTTTATTACGCTCAATATCGAGGAGATATTCAACTTCTTCGAGATTATAGTCAACGGCCTCAGGGACATAGCGTACACACTCTTCCTCATGCCTTTCGGCATACCGGTTCCGGCAGATTTCGAGATCCTCTCCGATTCCATCTATTACCTCGAGGGCGTTCCTGTTGAGATCCACTTCAAGGACGTTTTGATAATATCAGTTCTCGCGGTGCTGATATCGGTTCTTGCGGCGTACTACCCGGCAAAGAAAGCGTCGTTGACCAAGCCTGTAGAAACCATACGATACGAGTAGAACCAATGGAAGAGAGGGACGGACAGGTTGTCAGAATCAAGGGCTTGAAAAAGGTGTACAGGGCAGGGGAGACAAATCTAACCGTGCTCGACGGACTCGATATGAAGGTCGACAGGGGCGAGATCGTAGCCATTGTCGGGAGAAGCGGGTCCGGTAAAAGCACATTCCTGAACCTCATCGGAGGCCTCGATTTCCCTACAGAGGGGAAGATAACGGTGCATGGAGTATCAGTAGACAGCGCATCCGAGGAGGAGCTCTCCCTTTTCAGGAACCGTCACATAGGGTTCATTTTTCAGTTCCACCAGCTTCTTTCCGAATTTACGGTCGTAGAGAACGTCATGATGCCGGCTCTCATTCAGCAGTTCCAGACTGATAAAGCATACGGGAGGGCTCTCAGGCTCCTGCGGATGCTTGAAATTGAGGATAAGGAGGGCATGAAACCGAACAGCCTCTCAGGGGGTGAGAGCCAGAGGGTCGCTATAGCAAGAGCGCTCATAAACGAGCCCGAGATTATCCTCGCTGACGAGCCTACGGGAAACCTCGATCTCTCTACAGGTGAAACGATCAAGGACCTGCTCTTTTGTGTTGTACGTGAGCTCTCTCACACGATGATCATCGTAACCCACAACCGTCTTATTGCGCGCGAAGCGGACACGACCTACCGGCTCGAATACGGAACTCTAAATCCCTTGATCGAAGGGAGTCTTTAATATATATTTAGGACAGGTAAAAAGTAGTGTACTGTTTACCTGATACTTAGACAGTTTCTTGGTGATCAATATATATCTCTTTAAGTTATAGATATTTTCAAAATATATTAATCGTATGTTTGAAATCTGAGTTATTCACCAGGAACTGATCATTAGTGAAAAGAGGTGGATATGCTCTGCCAGAGGTGCCTCAAACGGGACGCCCAGTTTCACTCCTACAGGATCAACAACAACGAATTGATTGATGTCCATCTCTGCTCCCGGTGTGCTGAAATAAACGAAAATCAGGAAGAAAGTAACGGTATCGACGATAAACTTCATTCTCTCTTAGAGGTTCTGCTCAACGCTAATGTATACAATGAAAATTCAACCCCAATGCTTCGATGTGAAAACTGCGGTACTACTCTCAAGGAGTTTGAAAAAAACGGTCTTGTAGGATGTCCTACGTGCTATGAATCTTTCTCTGACGTGATCTTCAAGGAAAAAGAAAAAAGCTATAGCACCGATACCGAGAACAAAAGAGGAAAGGGCGGTTCTACTTTCATCGAGCGCCTCGAAAGACGGCTGATGAGGGCGGTGGAAGCCGAGGATTTTGAGGAAGCGGCAAAAATACGAGATAAAATACGAGATCTGGAGAAAGAAGGTTTCTTCGGTGACAGTTGAAGAGCTGGCAAAGAGTGAGGGTATATGGGTTTCTGCAGGAGAGGACGGCTCTGATATCGTACTGAAGAGTGGAGTTTCCTTTTCGAGAAACATAGACGGATACTATTTCGGGCGTAAGCTCGATAAGAAGGTCCGGCAGGAGGTAGACTCATTACTGATAGACAAGATAAAAGACAGGATCGGACCGAGCGAAGGCATCTTGGATATAAGCGTCTACAGGCTGAACCATCTTTCCCCTCACTATAGTAGGATCTTTTTCGAAAGAAACTTCATCAGGAACAGCAACTCCGGTGTAGACGGCAGGCCGGACGAGCAGGTCATCATACTTCCGCAGGATCAGCACTACTTCTTTCTACTGGGAGGAAAAGATCATATAGAGTTTGTCACGATTCAGCCTGGTTTTCGTCTGGACGAGGCATATCTGCACGGCAAGAAGATTATAGGAGACCTTGAAAAGCTCGTAGGGTTCGTTTTCGAACCTGAGCATGGATACCTCAATGCGGACCCGAAGAGGCTGGGTGCAGGTATCGAGATATCGGTAACACTACATCTCGCAGGCCTTACCATATCAGACAGGATAAACGAGATTGCGCGGCAACTCGAAAAACAAGGATACGGCCTCAGGGGATCATGGATCGATCCGTACTATGAGGTGTACAATATAAGCTCGACTGGCTTTGCTGAAAAGGCCCTTTACGAAGAGTCTCTCTGCCGGTTCGAAAGAGTTATCGAGCAGGAGAGAGAAACGCGCGAGAATGTGTACCAGGATAACAGGCACATCATCGAAGACAGGGTATGGAGGAGTTACGGGATTCTGCTCTCTTCGAGGCTTATTACGCTCTACGAAGCGCTCGATCACCTCTCGCATCTGAGACTTGGTATCGGGCTTGGTATTATTAACTATATCACAATAAAGGATATAAATGTTCTTTTATATTACGTACAGGATAACCACCTGAAAATGATATGCAACATAGATGGAGAGCACTGCAACCTTGAAGAGGCAAGGGCGCACTATTTAAGAGACTATTTAAAAGAGGTAATATGATGTTCAAGGGATTGACTGAACGTGCACAGAGAGTAATAAACATTCTCGCGCAGGAGGAGGCTAAAAAGCTGAATCACGACAAGCTTCTTCCTGAGCACATACTGCTCGGGTTCATCCGCGAGGGAGAGGGCGTTGCGATCAAGGCCCTTATTAATCTTGGAATCGACCTGAACATGCTGCGCGAGGATATTGTTGCCAATACAAAGAAGAGCGGGGGGATTCTCCTCCTCGGTGATGTACCGCCTTCTCCGAGAGCGCAGAGGGTCCTCGAACTAAGCGCCGACGAGGCGCGAAACATGGGGCACAACTATATCGGTACCGAGCATCTTCTGCTCGGAATACTGAGGGAAGGGGATTCAGGGATCCTGAACTCCTTCGACAAGCAGGGGATCAAGGTTTCCTCGATAAAAGAGGAGGTGAACCGGCTGCTCGGTACGAACCGGACCGGAATAAAGAAAAAATCCGACCGGAGGACTCCCACTCTGGATGAATTCGGGATAGACCTTACCGCTTTTGCGAAAGAGAGAAAGCTCGATCCAGTGATCGGAAGGGAGACGGAGATCAAGAGAGTGATCCAGATACTCTGCCGCCGGACCAAAAACAATCCGGTGCTCATCGGAGAGCCCGGAGTCGGTAAAACCGCTATTGTCGAAGGGCTTGCACAGAATATCGTAAGCGGGAGCGTTCCGGAAACCCTCGTCAACAAGCGCGTGCTGACCCTGGACCTCGCTTCTCTCGTCGCAGGAACCAAATACAGAGGAGAGTTCGAGGAAAGGCTTAAGAAGGTCATGTTCGAGATACGAAGGGCCAGAAACGTCATACTCTTTATCGACGAGCTTCACACGATCATCGGGGCCGGAGGGGCAGAGGGCGCCATAGATGCGGCAAACATGCTGAAGCCCGCTCTATCGCGCGGTGAGCTGCAGTGTATCGGCGCGACGACCCTGAATGAGTATAAGAAGTACATAGAGCGTGACGCCGCTTTAGAGCGAAGATTCCAGCCGATAATTATCGACGAGTCTACGGTCGAGGAGACAATAAAAATATTACAGGGAATTAAGCAGAAATATGAGGAGCATCACAAGATCATCTACACAGAGAAGGCGATAATGGCTGCGGCAAATCTATCGTACCGCTACATCACTGACAGATACCTGCCGGATAAGGCGATCGACCTTATCGACGAGGCTGGCAGCAAAGTGAGGCTCGAAAACACCATGGTGCCGAAGAACTTCAAAGAGATTGAGGCGGAGATCGAAAAGCTTCGGGAGGATAAGACTCGCCTTGTGGAGATACAGGATTACGAAAAGGCTGCAAAGGTGAGGGATAAGACGAACATCCTTAAGGAAAAGCTCGAGCTTATGAAGGAGGAGTGGAGGAGAGAGCTTAACAACGAGAAGCCGACAGTCGATGAGGACGAGATTTATCACGTAACAAGCGATCTCACAGGTATCCCTCTCGTGCGTATCCTGGAGAGCGAATCCCAGAAGCTGCTCCGTATGGAGGATGAGCTCCATAAGAAGATCATCGGCCAGGACGTAGCAATCGAGGCGGTGAGCAGGGCCGTGAGACGGTCGAGGACAGGACTGAAATCTCCGAGAAGACCGGCAGGATCGTTTATTTTCCTCGGTCCCACGGGCGTCGGGAAGACATACCTTGCCAAGACCCTTGCCGATTTCCTCTTCGGTAGCGAGGACGCGCTGATACGCATCGATATGAGCGAGTTCATGGAAAAACACAACATCTCGAGGCTCGTAGGTGCGCCTCCCGGGTATGTGGGATACCAGGAGGGCGGAGAGCTCACAGAAAAAATCAGGAGAAAGCCGTACAGCGTCATCCTTCTCGACGAGATCGAGAAAGCGCACCCTGATGTTTTTAATATGCTCCTGCAGGTATTTGAAGAGGGACAGCTCTCAGATCATCTCGGTCACACAGTTGATTTCAGGAATACGGTGATCATCATGACCTCAAACGTCGGGAGCAAGGAGATAAACAAGGGGGTCAGCCTGGGCTTTACGATCTCTGACGAGAAGAGCTCCTTCTTGGACATCAAGGACAAGGCCCTGACTGCACTGAAGAAGGTTTTCAATCCGGAGTTCCTTAACCGTATCGACGAGGTGGTTGTATTCCACTCCTTGAGAAAGGATCAGATCGGACAAATAATTGACATAATGCTCGAAGAAAGCAACAAGCAGCTCGTGGAGAAGGGAATGCCGTTTACAGTCACGAAGACGGCGCGGTCCTATCTCATAGATGAGGGGTTCGACGAGAAGTACGGGGCAAGACCCCTGAGGAGGACGATACAGAAGGAGATCGAGGACCCTCTCGCCAGCGAGATACTGAAGGGAGTTTTCAAGGAGGGAAGCAGTATAGTCGTCGATCTTGTCGACGGTAAGATAGTTTTCAAAGAAGCACCCAAGAAACGCAGCAGAAAGGAGCCACAAAAGGCCGAAACCGCTTAACAGCCGGAGTATGTGTAGAGAAAGTCCTTAGCGGGGGAGACCGCCGCTTTCGAGGATCCGCACGGGCGGGATAATTGTGTCCTTACTCACGTGATGAAAGAGATCATTGAACTATCAGTTCTCCTTCTCCTTCTTGTTCTTTCCTTTATATATTCCGGCTCAGAGGTGGCTCTTTTCTCCATATCAGAAGTGGAGAAGTTAAAACTCGGCCGTGATAAGAGCAGAAAGAACCTGCTTCTCCTCAAATACCTGAACTACCCGGAACGAGCCCTTATTACCATATTGATCGGGAACATGGCGGTGAACTTTTCCGCCTCGATCATCGGTGGACGGCTCTCGAGCGCTATCTTCATAAAACACCCTCTCTTCTATTCTGTTTTCATCATGACCTTTCTCATCCTGCTGTTCGGAGAGGTTCTGCCGAAAAACAGTGCGGCTCTTCACCCGAACCGCTTCGCAAAACGGTTTTTGGGCCTGCTCGAGATAACAAACATGATATTTTATCCGCTCGTCCTCGGAATCAGCAGGATCTTGGGCAGAAGCAGAGGCTTTAAAGAGCACACAAACCTCAGTAAAGAGGAACTCCTCTCCGCCGTCGAGGTAAGCTCGGACGCAGGACTCGATCCTGCTTCCATAAAGATCCTCAAGAATCTTATCGGTCTCATAGACAGGCCTGTAACCGATATCATGATACCGCGTTCAAAAATCGCGGCAATCGATCTGGGCATCCCGCTGAGCTCTATAGAAACCGAGGTACAAGGGTATCCGTACTCCGCTGTTCTGTTCTATTCCAAAAACATCGATAATGTTGCCGGGTATGTTCTCAAGATGGACCTCGTTGATGTAAAAAAGAAAGATATAGAAGCTTCGCTTCTGGAACCTCTGTTCATACCAGAATCAAAGATGATAATGTCTCTTCTCAGCGCATTCAAGAGGCAGAAGAAATTTCTTGCAATTATTCTCGACGAATACGGAGGGACCGCCGGCCTTGTGACGATGAAGGACGTACTCGATTCCATCTTCGTAAGAGACCTCATACTGAAGGACCTCGTAAAGAGGATGGAAGAGGGGGTATGGCAGATTCACGGAGATACAAAGATATCCGATATAAACAGTATTGTCGACCTCGAACTTCCTACAGAGCTCAATACGATGAGCGGCTATATCGTGAATATCATCGGTACCGTACCGCCATCCGGATACGAACTGGATCTATCTAAGAACAGCAGCGTCACAATAATGAGGAGAAACGAGCGCCAGGTGGAACTTTTTTTGCTCAGAAAGAAAAATGATTAAACTTGTTTATGTGATTATCCTGTTTATTCTCTGGGCTTTTTTCGCAGGATCAGAGACAGCGTTCATCTCTGCGAGCAGGTTCAAGCTCAACAACCTGCGCAGGAAAGGCTCGAGAAGCGCATCTTTTGCCTACTATCTCCTCGAGCGCCCTGAGAGACTTCTCGGAACCTCGCTTGTCGGGACAAACCTCGCCCTCGTCCTATCGGCGAACCTCACCTCTATGCTCCTGTACGAGCTGTTTGGAGAGCCTAAGCCGATAGTGTCGATCTCCATTCTCACTATCGCTTCCCTTATCTGCTGTGAGATAGTACCCAAGAACCTCGCTATAAAAAAGGGCCTCCGTTTGACTCTCACGCTCGCCTTGCCGATGTATATCTTCTACTTCATATTCTATCCGATAGGAAAGACCTTTACTGTCATCACTAAGGCGATAATGAGACTCGGTGGAGTTGCCGGTACAGGAGCGCTGCCTACCATATTCAAGAGGCGTGAGGATGTCGAGATCTTCCTTACTGCGAGCCTGGGAAAGGAACTTTCAAAGGACGAGCGTAAGTTTTTTGTCGATTCCCTTGATTTCGGGAGGAAGGTGCTCTCTGACATCCTCGTTCCGCTTGTCGATATGATCGCTGTCCCTCAGCACGGGAAAATAAAGGATTGCATCAAATTCATGGAGACGTACAACAGGTCATATATCCCGATATTCAGCGGGAGGATCGACAACATTGTCGGGGTAGTGTATGCTCGTGACATAGTCAGTATGAACAAGAACCTTTCGCTTACGACCGTGATGAAGGAGCCTGTTATTGTCCCGGAAAACAAGAACATAGATGAGCTCTACAGAGAGCTCTTTGAAATGGATGTACCTGTCGTTTTCTCAGTCGACGAGTACGGAGGAATCACCGGTATGTCCACGATATACGATATCGGAGAAGAAGTCATCGGTAAGATCAGCTTCGAAGACACGAAGAGTCTCGTCGTCAAGCAGCGGGAGAATGAGTACCTCTGCGACGGAGAAGTAGGGATCGATGATCTGGTCGATGAGCTCTCAATAGATATTGAAACCGGGGAGTTTACAACGCTCAACGGCATGATGAGCAGCATACTGGGGAGGGTTCCGAAGAAGGGAGACACAATCGTCATCGAGGGGTACAGGTTCTCTGTTGAGAAAGGATCGAGAACAGAGGCTGAGCTCATCAAGATATCCAGGGCGGAATGACCTATCCGCTCTGGCCTCTAACCCCCATTTCTCACACAGGAATTGGGGTTCAATCCCCGTTTCTCATGACCAACAGCAAGCTGTAAGTAACGGGGCTTTTGGCGCTTTCCTCACCGTAAACATTATTTTTTATAGCTGCCAAGTCATCAGTTAAACCCCTTGCTATGCTATTGTTTAGAAAACCACACTAATATTTTTAATATCATTTCTTGAAACAGTGCAAGGACTCTGTTATATTATATCATCCTGAAGTCTGCTTATGAAAAGGGAGTTGAATGCGCATCGTAAAGACAGCTTCTTTTGTGTTGTTGGTTATTATCCTTTCCTCTATCCCGCTCTTTTCTGCTGACAATCGCTACGAAGGCAAGACCATAGTAGGCATCGATTTCGAAGGTCTCATACAGAGCGACGAGCTCTCTGTGAGGAGCGTGCTTTCATCCAAAGTAGGGTCTCCGTTTTCTCAAAAACTGGTGAATGAGGACATCAGGGCGCTTTACAATCTCGATCTGTTTGACGACATACAGGTGGATGTAACGGAAAAGGACAATGGAGTACAGGTTACATTTATCCTTGTCGAGCTCCCGACCATTCGAGAGGTAGTTATCAAGGGAAACAAGAAGGTCTCGAGGGTCGTGATAAAGGACGAGATCCTGCTGAGCAAAGGCTCCGTATACCGAGAGGAGGACGTTTATTACGATGTGCTGAGCATAAAGGCGCTCTACGAAGAAAAGGGTTTTCCGCATACAAAGGTAGAGTATAAGGTTATAACGGTTGAAGAGGAGGGGCCTGAGACAGAAGCGAAGAAAAACAGGGTTGACCTCGTATTTACCATATCCGAGAGTCAGCGGCTTGTGGTAAAGCAGAAAAGCATCTTCTTCAGCGGAAACGAAAACGTGAGAAAGGACAAGCTTCTCTCCCTTCTGGAGACGAAATATGAGGGTTACTGGTTTTCCGCAGGATTTTTCCAGGAGAGCGTTTTCGAGCAGGACAAGCTCACAATATTGCGACACTACGGGGAGCTTGGGTATATCGATGCAGAGATAGTAAAGGTGGACAAGAAGGTCGAATACAACGAAACGCGGAAGAGAGATGAGATGGAGATTACCATCTACATCAAGGAGGGCGAGCAGTATAAATTCGGCGGAGTCACGGTAGACGGGAATGTGATATTCACGGACGACGAGCTGTACTCTTTGTTTACAATGGAAAAGGGTGCGCTCTTCAACAAGGCCGAATGGGATTCGAACATACAGTCGGTCCGAGACCTCCTCGCGAGTAACGGTTATATATACTTCTCGCTGGATGCCAGGGAGAACAAGGACAGGGAAAACAAGGTACTGTCATACAAGATCTCCCTGCAGGAGAACAACAGGACCCACGTTGAACATGTCTTCATCACCGGTAATGACAAGACAAAGAAGTTCGTTATCGAGCGAGAGCTCGAAGTTGATGATGGAGAGATCTTCAATTCGAGCAAGATACAGCGCTCGAGAGAGAAACTTTTCAATCTGCAGTATTTTTCCGCAGTGAATATGGATGTCAAGCCTGGCTCAGAATTCGGGCTCGTGGACCTCATCTTCAACGTCGAGGAGCAGCGGACAGGGATGTTCAGCTTAGGAATGAGCTACTCGACCGCAGGATACGGTCTTGCGCTCTTCGAAGAGGTTGCCGCGAATAATTTCCTCGGTCGCGGTATAAGGCTCCATGAGAGGGTCGAGCTCGGTGTCACGCGACAGTCTGTCGAGGTCGGAATAGACGAGCCGTGGTTGTTCAATACCCCTACATCCGTGGGTCTCACCCTGTCTGCTTCACGAATAGAGTATGGAACAATAGCCGGTGATTATGTGTACACATATAACGACGGCAAAATCGGCCCCGAGGGGCAGGAGATGCCTGACGGTGTAACCTGGGTAATGAATCCTGACCTCTCCTACACATATGATTACTCTGAAGCGAACACCATGACCTATGTGAATACGAGCTATATGGCAGCGCTCAGGCTGGGGCGCAGGTTCGAAAAGTACTACGGAATAAAGACCGAACTGGGCCTGTCCGTATTCCAAAACGTACCGACTGCCAGCAACATACCGTTTGAAGAGAGCCTGAGGGAAAATTACACCGATGGATGGCCATGGTACACAAAGAACTATTTCAGCATCACCGGATACAGAGATACACGAGACTATATCTATTTTGCTACCAAGGGGGCTCTCATATCGCAGACTTTGTGGCTCTACGGCGGCCTGCTCGGCGGAGACAGCCACTTTATCAAGCTGAATACGGACCTCAATTTCAATGTTCAGACCTTCTGGAAGTTTGTTCTCTCTGCAAGGCTCAACTTCGGCTTCATACTGCCGTATCCTGATATGCCGGTCTCCATCGATGACAGCGATTACATTAGAATTGACTGTATGAGTGAGGGCAGGGGATGGCAGAACTACAGCCAGTGGGGCAGCCTCTATGCGGTGAGGGGCAAGGCTGAGTTCAACTTCAGCCTGGAGTACAGATTTCCCATCGAAGAGAGGGTCATCTGGGGCCTCGCCTTCTTCGACACCAGCGGCATCTACGATGAGCCCGGAAATTTTGCAATCGACTTCAGGCAGTTCTACTACAGCATCGGTCTCGGT
>DATKZJ010000127.1:0-10383 GCA_035527995.1 Spirochaetota bacterium
CTGGACCTTCCGGAAGATTTTGATTTCGGCAGCCTTATACTCGAAGAGGGTCTTCCCGAAGAACTGGCCGGCATAATACCGGAGCAGGCTCAGGAGGAGGCTCCCCCGCCAGTCGAGGAAGAGGTACAACCGCCGGCGGAGGAGGAGACGGAAAAGATCGAGATCCCCGACCCCGGGGAGCTCGAGCTCGGGGAGCTCGAGTCGTTCGAAGAAGAACAACTCCCCCCTGCAGGGGAAGAGGAGGCTTTCTCAATCGAAGGTCTCGAGATCGGGGAGATAGAGGCAGGCGAAGAAGAAACGCCGGAGGAGATGCTCCCGGAAATCGAGGAGGAAATACAGGGGCCGGAAGAGCCTGCTGGCGGTGTCACCCCTGAGGGTGTCACCCCTGAGGGTATCGCCCCCCAGGGTGCTGCATCCGAGATTGAGATCTCCGACGAAGACATTGTCCTTATAACAGCCAAGCTGAAGCAGCTTGATCCCACTCTCGCTTCAAAGATAAGGGATATCATTGTGGGTGAGACGCTCCCCTTAGAATCCGTGGAAGAGCTTATCGACCTTCTCAAAAGCGATGTACCGCAAACCGAGCTTATCATCTGGCTGGAAGGGGCAACGGGGGAAAAGGTTGTCCCGCGAATGCGGATCCCAGAGGTCATCGCTATTCCGAGAAGACCGACGGCTCTCACGAGAATAGCCGAGAACCTCGGGCCAGTGGTCAGGGTCGCGGGACTCTTTGTCGTCATACTGGCAATCGTGACTGTGCTCTTCATGGTTTTCGTTTACAGACCGATGAGGGCTGGAAGGTACTACAAGGAAGCGATCGAGCTTCTGAGGAATGAACGATATGAGGAAGCCGAGACAAGCTTCGGCAGAGCTGTGAGGATCTATGAGAAGGTTGGAGAGTACGATAACTTCGGCTGGGAATATATGCTTTCCGGCAACTACAACGAGGCGCTCCAGAAGCTGCAGGAAGGGATCTCTACAGACAAGACGGTGAAGAATCTTGAAATCAGGCTCCACCTCGCCCAGCTGTACAATATACTCGGAAACCATGGAGAGGCGGACCGGCTGTATGATATTGTGGTAGAAAGAAAACCGAGGGTATATGAGTATAAAAAACTGAAAGGGGAAAACCTCATAGATTGGGGAGTAGAGGAGCCCGAACGGCTCGATACGGCATACAAGCTCTTCAGGGGGGAGTATGTAGAGGACCAGAAGAACAGCGATCCTCTTTTTCACATGCTCAGCATCCACCTCATGCGGCAGGACAAGGAAAACATAGATTACCTCTCCAGCCTGCTGAAAAACAGCTATCCTCGAGACGTGAACAAAGAGGTATATACTAGGCTCGCGGCTTACTATATAGATAACGACAGGATCGAACCGGTAAGGGGCATCATCGCCCTGGTTATCCAGAGCTATCCGGACTACCCGGATGCACATTATACTTTCGCTAATTACTACAAGGCAATAAAGAACAAGAGGCTGCAGGAGGATCTTCTCAAGAGGGCGATTGAGTACGAGAACAAAAGAGAGCTCATATATCCCTGGGAGACGAGGAACAGAAAGCTTCTTTCCGACTCGTATAACGATCTTGGAGAGATCTATGCGGGGATGGAGATCCCCGGCATGTCTGCGGAATCGATACGGTACTTCAAGAAGGCGATCGACGAGAATGAGCAGAACGTCAAGGCATACTTCAATCTCGCCCAGGTGTATTTTTACGGTGAAAAGAACTATAATTTCGCCCGCTCATTTTACGAGAAGGCGAAGAAAATGGGGTATGAGAGCAGCGATCTCACCTACAATCTCGGCGTACTCTACTACTATCAAAAAAGATTCAGAATGGCACTGGGTCAATGGTCTAAGCTTTATGAGGCCATGCCTGACAATCCGAACATAAGCTTTGCCATGGGAAGCGCTCTGCTCCATCTGGGAGAGTACAGCTCGGCGCTCGGAGAGTTCCTCATACTGGAAGAGCGATACGACGATCTAGTGAACAGTCTGGGTGAAATCAAACCGTGGAGGGCGTATCATAAGGGAATCGTCCTGGAGGCGGCGAGAGTGAATAACAACCTCGGGGTCGCATACCAGAAACTTTCCGAGTACGGGGGTGGCTCCTCCTACCAGCAAAAGAGCCTTGTCGCACTTTACAAAGGCGGGGAGCTCGCAGACATCATAGGGATCCAGAGAGGCGAGATACAGTATAATATCAATTACATCGTGCACCCTGAAGTTATACGCGGCGACATGGCCATCAATAATGATATCAGTCAGAACTACCGGTTTTTCACTCAGTAGTATTCAGTAGTATATTGTAACCTGTGTGCGCAAATTCATCCTTCCCGGCTATCCTGCCATATTAATCTTGCTATAAAAGAAGAAAGTTGTTATATTTAGCCGAAAGTTTTTCTTAGAAGAGCTATATATACCGTGAAGATACGGTCTTTGAGCAGAATGGGTGAGGGGTTTTAGTGAAATTGAACGCTTTTTGGAGAGTATGATATGGGTATACATTTGCTGGGAAACAAAATAGGTATGACACAGATTTTCGATGAGGACGGGACAGTAATACCTATAACTGTTTTAAAGGTGGGTCCCTGCTTTGTTGTAGACAAGAGAACAGAGGAGAAAAACGGCTACAGTGCGGTTGTGCTGGCATTCGAGGATATTAAGGAAAGCAGGGCGAGGAAGAGCGAGCTGGGGCTTTACAAGAAGGCGAATATCACGCCGAAGAAACAGCTGTCCGAATCGAGGGTCTCTAAAGAGGAACTGGAGAAGTTCGAGATCGGGCAGGAAGTCAGTATCGATCTCTTCAAGAAGGGCGATTTAGTCGACGTTTCCGGAATCTCCAAAGGAAGAGGATTCACCGGTGTCATGAAGCGCTACGGCATGGCCGGGGCAAAGAGCAGTCATGGAACACACGAGTATTTCAGGCATGGTGGATCGATCGGGGCTGGATCATCTCCCTCGCGTGTCTTCAAAGGGATGAAGATGCCCGGACGGTATGGGGCCTCTCGGATTACCATTCAGCACCTACGGATAGCAGAGGTGAAGCCGGAAAAGAATCTCTTGCTGGTAAGGGGCGCGGTTCCTGGACCAAACCGGGGAGACATAGAGATCGCTCACTCAGTCAAGCGTATGGCCTGATCGAGGCTGGTGGCATAGCAAAGATCACCCATAATCCCCAAAGGTTGCTCCAAGGAGATACCAGGGCTGTGACCAGACCGAAGTTGGACACCTATTTCATGAACATAGCCATAATGGTATCGAGCCGGGCGACGTGCATGAGGAGGAAGGTCGGGTCGGTTATCGTCAAGGGCAAGCAGATCGTGTCTACCGGCTACAACGGCGCTCCGCAGGGTGTGACGCATTGTCTGGACATCGGCTGCTCGAGAGAGGGAGTGCCCTCTGGAGAGCGTTCCGAGCTCTGCCGCGGTGCTCATGCAGAGCAGAATGCAATAAACTTTTCAGCACGTTACGGTATCCTCATAGACGGGGCCACACTCTACACGACCCATCTTCCATGCTCATGGTGTGCAAAGAGTATTGTAAATGCAGGAATAAAAAGGGTTGTATTCTTACACGATTATCCTGACCCCAAGACCCAAGAGATACTTACCGTTATATCAGCCGAGAGGATAGAATCGTTTACCCCTATACACCTTGAATGAACAGGTTATTCACAAGTCCATGTGTTCAATAAACTTCATTTCACAAATATCGATAGGGGTTGATCTTTATAATTTCTTTCATATTATAAAGATAAACAATTATAAGATAAATAATTGACATAGTTTTAGCAAATTACCCGTTTTTTCAGGTCATTTTATCCAGGGACAAAGAGAAACACCCTGCTGAATTGAGCAGCAGGGCGTAAACCGGTGAATAGCGGTAAACCATAGAGATAGATTTGGGGACTGCTAAATTATAAACAGTTTATCAACAGGTTTGTTTCTATGCGGTACAGAATAGATATCAAGAGTGCTGTAACTCTTCTCCTCATTGTAAATGTCGTGGTATATTTTCTCACGAATGTTCTGCCTATACCCACGCCTCAGGGTATTCTGGTGTCGTTCCTTGAAAAAGGAAAAAATGTCGTTGTAGTCGCAGCACAGAGATATGGACTTATAATTACCCTCTTCTCCATTTTTCCGGTGATGATAAAGGAACTCGGCTGGGTCTGGCAGGTATTCACCTACATGTTTCTTCATGGAAGCCCCCTCCACCTCTTCTTCAACATGTACGCTCTTTTTCTTTTCGGGAGGAGTCTTGAGCAGCGATGGGGTGCGAGAGAGTTTATGTTCTATTATCTCTTCACAGGAGTCGGGGCGGGAGTGGTGACATTCTTTTGGAACCTGGCGAGATCCCCGTACGTACCTACGATAGGAGCCTCCGGCGCAATATTCGGACTCATTCTCGCATTCGGGCTGGAGTTTCCGGGAGCCGTGCTGCTGCTCTTCTTTGTGATCCCTGTTCGGGCGCGGTATGCGGCTCTTATATTCGGGGCAATAGAGCTCGTGATGATACTTTCGGGAGCGATGAGAGGCATAGGTCATTTTACGCATCTCGCGGGTCTTCTATTTGGATGTGCATACTACTTTGCACGGATTAAGCCCCGGTACGGGGGCGGCTATGCCTCCTCTTTTAAGA
The DNA here is from genome assembly GCA_035527995.1 of Spirochaetota bacterium. Taxonomy (GTDB): domain Bacteria; phylum Spirochaetota; class B62-G9; order B62-G9; family DRHN01; genus JAFGTF01. The sequence continues at coordinate 4,651 of DATKZJ010000127.1, forward strand.
GGATGAAACAGCGCTTATCGAGGGATACATCTTCAAAAAAAGAGCTCTCGAATACACAAAAAGACAGGACCATAAAGAATGCTGAAAGATTAAGGGAGAAGATAAGAGGGGGGGAGAGTCTCGCCTCACAAGACATGGTGTTTCTGTCCCGGCTCAAAGAGGCATATTACAGTGAGAATGCCCAGCTCTGTGACTTTGAAGAGTTCAGCATGGACGAAGGTGCCTGCAGGGATTGCGACTCTCTGTATGCGTGTCTGTACAGATATATAATGAAGGAATGAGCGTAAATCTCTATTCCAGGGCGATATATTTACCTTCTGTCCTGACAAAATGTTGTAAATTTAAGAGGCTCTGGTGTCGATGAGTAAAATGTAAAAATTATTACAGATGCTGGTTAACTTCTGCTTGTTTTTTAACTTGGATGCCTATATAATATATGCCTCATGGAGAATAAAGACCTCATACGTTTGAACCGCTATATTGATACAATGCCATCTCTCTCCATTACGGTGGCCAAAATACTCGAAGTTACAAAAGATCCGAAGGTAACGGCAAAGGACCTCAACAAGGTGATAAGCCTCGACCCCGTACTCGTCGGGAGGGTCCTCAAGCTTGTCAATTCAGCGTACTACGGATTGTCCAACAAGGTGACGTCTCTCGTTAATGCGATCATCATGCTTGGGATAAATACGATAAAGAACCTCGCACTCTCTACCGCAGTTCTCGGAAACATGCGTAAGAACTCCAGTTTTAAATCTCTCAATATCGATGGATTCTGGAGACACTCTATCGGCGTGGGGGTGGCCTCGAAGCTCATCGCCAAGCAGATAGGAATACCGATGAATCAGATCGAGGAGTATTTTATTGCCGGACTCCTCCACGATATCGGCAAGATACCTCTCAACGAGGTCTTCGAGGAGCACTACCTCAAGGCGATTCGGCTCGCCGATTTCAAGAAGATGCAGCTTCATGACATGGAAAAAGAGATCATCGGCATCACCCACACTGAAGTGGGAAAGATGATTGCAGGAAAGTGGAGGCTTTCGCCGGAAACGTTCGAGTGCATTCTTCACCATCACAACCACAATGAGGTGCCTGAACAGTACTACAAGATCGGAACCACGGTTTACATCGCGAATATATTCTGCAACCTGAACCAGATAGGCTTCTCCGGAGACCGGTATCCCAAAAAGATAGAGGGATACCTTTTGAGCTCTATCGGCCTCAGCGACGGGTATCTGGATGACATCTTTGATACCATATCGGCTGAAATAGAGAAGGCTTCGGTCTTTCTGCAGGTTGCTGAGTAAAGGTTTCTTCTCGTATCCTCTCGCAGCTGGACAGGGCTTTCAGGGATGGGGGCCATCAGGACAACTTCCTTTGAGGAGCGGTAATTCTGAATGAAGGTGATATTTTGGGGAGTAAGGGGATCGATACCGACACCTGGTGCGCAGACGGTAAAATACGGAGGGAACACGACCTGCTTCGAAGTGAGGCTCGATGACGGCAGGATAATCGTAATCGGGGCAGGAAGCGGAATAAGGGCCCTTGGAAACAAGCTCATGAAGGAGGACCGGAAAAAGGGTCCGTTAAACCTCGATCTCTTTGTGAGCCACACTCACTGGGATCACATCATGGGTTTCCCCTTTTTTACTCCTATCTACATTCCGGGAAACAGAATCAGGGTCCACGGTCCCGTTAATATCGGTGGCGAGAGTCTCGAGTCCGTGTTTGCCATCCAGATGAGCTACAACTACTTTCCCATGCGAGCTGACGAGCTCTCAGCAGACATTACCTATGAAATTCTGAAGGAAGATACAATCTCTCTCTACGATGATGTTAAGGTGACCACGAAGATACTGAACCATCCTGTTATAGATCTGGGATACAGGATAGAGGCGGATGGGGCTGTGTTCGTCACCGTATATGATCACGAGCCGTTCAGAAACCTTTTTGACGGGACCCCCGAAGATGAAGACTATGACGAGGTTGCGAAAATGGAGGGGGAGAAAGCTGCAAAGATGAACAATATGAAGATACAGCAGTTCATAAAAGGTGCGGACCTTCTGATCCATGATGCGCAGTACACCAACAAGGAGTATCTTGCATCCAAGATCGGATGGGGACACTCCCCGATAGAGCATGTCTTGCACTCGAGCATTAAGGCCGGGGTCAAGAGACTCGCACTGCACCATCACGATCCAACGAGAACCGATGCGGAGCTCGATGTCATCGAGCGGGTTGTAAAGCGCAGGGCCGCTAAGATAAAGAGCACGAATATAGAGGTCTTTATGACACGCGAAGGGCTTGAGGTCGCGTTATAAATGTAAACTCGCTTTTGAAGAGAGGGGCCGTGCAGGTCATATTACGGAGAACTGTACGGACGTATTCCAAAAAACCCTCGATCTCTTATTCGCCCACTTGCAGCATGTCAGCCCAGGTAGTTACAGCATAATAAAATATCCGAAGAGCTGCACTATAATCCATTTTATATGATGCGTTCGATTACCGGGAGGGGAAATGATCGAGCACTCACCGTTTGTTCACCTGCACACACACTCCGAGTACTCTATTCTCGATGGTGCGAGCAAGATCGATGATCTCGTTGCAAAGGCAATCCAGTTCAAGATGCCTGCGCTTGCCCTCACCGATCATGGAAACATGTTCGGTGCCCTCGAGTTTTACCAGAAGGCGACCCAAAGCGGCGTCAAGCCGATAGTGGGGGAGGAGTTCTATCTCGCGCCGGGTTCGAGGAAGAAGAAACAGAAGGGGGAGAAGGCCTTTCATCTGAACCTGCTGGCAAAAGATGAAGTCGGTTATAACAACCTCCTCTGCCTCTCGTCCTACGCATATCTGGAAGGGTTCTACTACAAACCACGGGTGGACAAAGAGCTTCTATCGGGTCACAGCAAGGGCCTTTTGTGTACTTCATCATGTCTCAGCGGTGAACTCCCGTCGCTCATCAATGCCGGGAGATACGAGGAGGCGAAAAGCCGCGCAGGTGACTACATTGACATCTTCGGCAGGGAGAATTTCTACCTCGAGCTCATGAAAAACGGTATACCTGAGCAGGAAGAGGTAAACAAAGGCCTTTTGAGGCTTGCGAAAGAGGCCGGGATCAAAGTCGTGGCCACGAACGATATTCACTATCTCGAGCAGGGGGACGCTGAGTACCATGACGTGCTCCTCTGCATACAGACAGGCAAGACGGTCGCAGAGAAGAAAAGACTCAAGTTTAAAACGGATGAATTCTATTTCCGGTCGCCCCAGGAGATGATATCGATCTTCTCTGAGATTCCGGAGGCAGTCTCAAATACTCTCGAGGTGACCGAGAAGTGCAATCTGACGATCGAGCTGGGGAAGATTCACCTTCCGCACTTTCCTATCCCAAAAGGTCATAGCGCGGAGTCATATCTCAGGAAGCTCTCGGAGGAAGGAGTAAAACGGCGGTACGGGAGCCTGACCGATGAGGTGAAGGCCCGCCTCGATATGGAGCTCGAAGTAATCCGGTCAATGGGGTTCAGCACATACTTTCTCATAGTATGGGATTTCATACAGTACGCAAAGAAGCGGGGTATCTCCGTAGGGCCGGGCCGAGGGAGCGCGGCGGGCTCGATCGTTGCATACGGTCTCGAAATAACGGATGTAGACCCCTTAAAATACGGGCTTCTCTTCGAGAGGTTTCTTAATGTCTCGAGGATATCGATGCCTGATATAGATATAGATTTTGACGGGGACCGAAGGGACGAGGTGATATGCTACGTCAGGCAGAAGTACGGCGACGACAAGGTTGCACAGATCATCACCTTCGGAGCAATGAAGGCCAGGGCGGTCGTACGCGATGTCGCCCGGGCCCTGGAGATCAAGCAGGAGGATGCGGACTCACTTGCAAAGATGATCCCGCAGCGTCAGGATATGACGATAGAGGAGGCGCTGAAATCCTCCAAGGGACTCGAAGAGCTCGCAGACAAGAACCCCAGGGTAAGACGACTTTTCGATATCTCGAAGAAGCTCGAGAGGCTCGTCAGGCATCCATCGACGCATGCAGCCGGTGTCGTCATATCCCCTGTTCCGCTCACCACTATAGTTCCTCTCTATAGAGATCCGAAGAGCGAAGTGATCTCGACCCAGTACCAGGCGAAGAGTCTCGAGGATGTCGGCCTCATCAAGATGGACTTCCTCGGTCTCAAGAACCTTACGATCATCGATCAGTGCCTGAAGCGGATATCGGCTGCCGGGATTGCGAAGCCGATTATGAACAATCTCGACCTCGGGGACAAGGGCGTGTACAAGCTTCTCTCAAACGGAAGGAGCATGGGGGTGTTTCAGCTCGAGTCGAGCGGGATGCAGAACCTTCTGAAGAGACTCAGGCCGAACCGTTTCGATGATGTAATAGCGGTACTTGCGCTCTACCGTCCCGGCCCCCTCGATTCCGGGATGGTTGATGAGTTCATCGAAAGAAAGAACGGCAAAAAGCCGATAGTATATCCTCATCACAGCCTGGAGACGCTCCTCGAGGACACCTACGGTGTAATCGTATACCAGGAACAGGTAATGGAAATAGCGAGGACCATAAGCGGCTTCACCATGGCCGAGGCGGACAACCTGAGAAAGGCCATGGGAAAGAAGAAACCGGAGATCCTCGAGGAAGCCAAGGAGACATTTATTGAGGGTGCTGAAAAACGCGGAGTAGAGACAAAAGTCGCGGAGGAAATATTCGAGCTGATAAAGACATTTGGCAGGTATGGATTCAACAAGTCCCACTCCACGGCATACGCCCTCGTTGCGTTTCAGACTGCCTACCTCAAGGTCTACTACCCGGTGTACTATCTCGCGTCGCTACTCTCTGGTGAGTTGAACGATACGGACAAGATCTCGCAGTACAGCAGCGAGGCGCGCGAGATGGGAATCGAGTGCTTTCCACCCGATGTGAACAGAAGCGGAGTGAGGTTCGAGGTCGAGGAAAAATCCATACGGTACGCACTCTCCGCGATAAAGAACGTGGGGGAGAGCGCTGCCCGGGTCATAGTCGAAAAGAGGAAGGCCGGAGAGTACTCTTCAATCCTAGATTTGGTATCACGGGTGGATCTGCGGCTTGTAAACAGAAGGGTGCTTGAGGCCCTCATAAAATCGGGCGCCATGGATGGACTCGGTGAAAACCGAAGGACCATGTTTAAAAACGTTGAGAGCATAATGAGCTACGGGTCATCGGTCCAGGGTGACAGGCTCAAAGGTCAGAGCGGGCTCTTTGATGAGGTCGAGGGTGAGGATACTGAGCACAGCTTCTTTCAGATGACAGGCTTCGACGAATGGATCGAGGCGGAGATATCCGAGTATGAGAGAGAGGCGGTCGGATTCTACCTCAAAGCCCACCCTCTCCGTAAATATGAGGAGTTTATAGAAATGTTCGGTGCGATAAACGTTTCCCATCTCAAGGACCTTCCATCAGAGTCTCCTGTGATGCTGTTCGGGATAGTGATCTCCTGTAAGAGAATTGTAACAAAAGACAGCAAGGAGATGGCGTTTATCACCCTGGAGGACACGACAGGAAGCATAGAGGCGGTTGTGTTTCCCAGCGTATACGAGAGATATAAAACCTACCTCGAAGAGGGGAGAGTGGTCGTCATTTCGGGGAGGAAGAACGGAGAGAAGATTTTTGCGGACAAGCTGATGTACCCTGAGGAGATCGAGAAGTCGAAGATCTCGCAGCTTCACGTTCTCCTTGATAAAGAG
>DATKZJ010000128.1:0-3004 GCA_035527995.1 Spirochaetota bacterium
ACTCTTCAAAAAACTTTCGTCCTTCAGGACGACTATTTCCGTTGAAACCGAGCCGATGTCTATTCCAGCTGTGTACATATCCGTCTCCTGCACCCGAACCAATTTCAAAACATAGAAATGGGGGGGTTAATCCCCGTTTCTCATGACCAACAGCAAACTGTAAGTAACGAGGCTTTTGGCGCTTTTCTCTCCATACACTTATCTAAAATACCGCAAAGCCGTTAATCAACTACGAGAAAACCGCACTCATTCCCGTTTCTCATGTACAACCGTAAATAGGAAGGAACGGGGCTTTAATCCCCATTCCTTATGTGCAATCGTAATAGGAAGGTCAATACCCATTCCTTTACGAAGGAATGGGTATTTTAGCGCTTTTTTCACCGTAAACTTTATTCTTTACATCTGCCAATGGCTATGCAATTGTTTAGAAAACCGCATTAGCGCTTTTCGCATCGCAAATAATGCTCTTCCCATGTAATAATTAACCATTCAGGCCGGTAGGAAAACCTTACCGAAGCTACCTCATAAGCTCCATGAAGCCGTCGATCCGCGTCCTGAGCTGACCGTCTGAAATGTTTCGCTCCTCTATACAATCTCCATCGAGGTTGAGGAACGGGACCCCGAGCCCCTGGACGGTATCCTTGATCAATCTCACCGATCCGTTGCTCTGCCTGCATCCCCAGTGAGAGAAATGGATGACACCATCCACACTGTAGTCCTCTACCATCTTTACTATTTTTCCGAGACGCCGCTTTGCCGTGCCGACCCAAAAGTTGCTCAAAAGCCTCCGGGCAAGACTCTCCCACGGGTTTTTTACATCGAGCTCCTCCCAGAACACCTGGTTAACCTCCTCGAACACGACCACGGCCTTAAGCTCCCTTTCGAGGTATCGTATTAGGCTTTTATCGAAAAACGGGTTGAGATGGAGCCAGAGTATCCTTCTTTCCGCCCGGACCCTGTTACGGCCCTCACCTCTCAGCCTCGTCAGCTCATCGAGGTATCCTTCGAAAAGACGAACGCCCTTTTTGTGGCCGAACAGGCTTCCCCACGCGAGGATGAGCTTCATGAAATCTTCTCCATATACCACGGGAGGCGATTCTTTTCTCAGTTCGTTTATCTGCGCCAGCAGTTCCCTCGCACGATTGGAGTAGTAAAATGCCCTTTCGAGATCTTCGTCGCGGAGCTTTTTGCCTGTGATCTCCTCTATGCTTTCCTTCGCCTGAAACAGCTGCTCTGCGAGGTAGCGTACCGCTTCGTCCGTATCCTCGTACGGCGTATTGAGGAGCAGTAGAGGCTTTTTAAAGCAGTCGGAGACGAAAGAGAAGGACTTGAACGTTCCGTCGCAGGTGTGTGACGTTGCGAGTAAAAAAGCGGGCTCAGGCAGAACCCCCGCGTTCGCGATTCCCATGTACGCCCGGTGAAAGGAGCAGAGATCGGTCGACATCCAGAGAGCGTCAGACCTTCCGAGGAAGGCCGGCACTATCCCTATCACTGCAGCGATTCCGGCGAACATCTCGAGCGAGAAGGGGATGAGGCCGAACGCGTAGATGAGCTCGGTCGGAGCGAAGAGGCTCGTAAAGACCCCCCGCCCGTCTCCCCTGAAAAACTTCCGAATGTGATTATACAGAATGAGTGAGTATCTCTTGTCCGATCGAAGCGAGAACCCGCTCTTCGGGGTGAGGATCGCCTTGAGCAGGGAAAGAGAGATGCCCCTGCGTATCTTCCCCACATCGGGATCATCCATCAGAATTTTCAAGAATTGATCCTTTAAGCTCATGGCAGCCCTTTTATATCGCACGGCTTTAGCTCCCGCCGTTACAGCACTTGTTCAGCCGATTTAGTCTATCATCTCAATGAATGCCTCGATCCTCGTTCGAAGCTGACCTGTACCGGCAGGAAAATATTCGCTCTCGAGGAAGAGGGAGGGTATCCCGATCCCGTCAAGCCGTACTTTCAGAATCGGGTAGTCGGTGAGGAAATTATCGCAGAACTTCAGGCCCAGGTATACGACCCCCCGGGCTTTCGACAGATTCACCCGCTCTATGAGCCGGTCGAACCTGTCTTTGTAGTGCTCCATCCTCCCGCACGGCACCCGCGAGAGATACCGCCTGGCAAGGGCCTGCAGCGGGTCCTCTCCCGGGTCCACCTCTCCACGGTAGTACCTGCCCCCGAAACAGAAATCGTCGCCTACGACAGCTCCCCCCGCCCTCTCGATCTCCGAGAGGAAGCTTCCGTAATCCAGAAGGTTTCCGGAGACAAAGACCCTCTTCCTGCCTTGAGAATCTTCAGATGAAACATCTTCAGATGTTTCATCTGAAGATGACATGGCGGAACTCTCAAACTCTTCGATCGTGCGCTCGAGAAGCGGGTTCGTGCGTTCTTTCGAATTCACCATATTAATCTCTAAAACCCGTGCCATCGTCTCCGAGCTCACCATGGAGGGAGATGATTCCCTCAACGTGTAGATCCTCTCAAGAAGCCTCCTGTTTTCGTTATACAGATCTATGGCGCTTCTGAGGTCCTTTTCGCTCACCGGCTTCCCGGAAAGTTCCTCGAAAAACCGGGCCATCCGTACGAGCTGCCCGCGGAAATATGACACGGCGGATTCATCGGCCCTTTTCGGAAGGTCGAGAAAAAAAAGGTCCACGCCGCTCGTGTATTCGCGCAGCACGTCGATTACTCGTCGCGCACCGTCACACGAATGCGCAACAACAACGCTTCTGTATTCGCTGAAAGCACCCCTTACTCCGAGGTCGACAACATGCCGGAGATACGGGCAGAAGTTCGCAGGAAGGTATGCATCGGCAAGCTCGCGGGATGAGCGCAGAGGAGAGATCCTGACAGGGACGAAGCCTGCTGCGTGAACGATCTCTTCTACCGTATATGGGCATAAAAACCCCACCTTGTCAGAGCCCCCTGGGGGATCAAGGCTGATTTCAAAACCGTTAATATCATCTCCTCCAGAAAAGAAAGTAATTGATCTTTTGGGAATTTAATTTTATAA
>DATKZJ010000129.1:0-14936 GCA_035527995.1 Spirochaetota bacterium
CAGGGTAAACACAACCTCGCTCTCACCGACCGGTGCACTCAAAACCTCTATCCGCTTCTCGGTCACGACGCCGTGAGGATGATTCTTCCGGTTCAGGTGATATGAGGCGGTACCTGCCAGTAATAGGAAAAAGAGGGCCGCCGTCGTATACACCCATCGTTTCACCCGATCCCGAGAGGAAGGGACGAGGAGGAATATATGGACCGTTATCGCGAAGATGGTAAAGAAAAAGAGCTCTATGAACGTCATCATCCGCAGGGTGACAAAGGAAGAAAGCCCCGAAACATTCCTGAAGAGGCCCTCGCTGTAGAGAGGCACGATCCTCTCTTCAAGGGAACCCGTGAGGTAGTTCAGGTTGTTCCTCACATCCCTGTCAAAGGGATCCAGAAGGAGGGTCCGTTCGTAGAACAGCCTCGAGTTACCGATCTGCCCGAGCTTGAAGTAGGTGTTCGCGGTGTTGTAGTACAGTGAAGGGTTTTTCACTCCCCGCTCGAGGACTTCGGTATAGAGGTTGAGCGCTTCCTGGTACTGACCCTGCGCGTACAGCTCGTTCGCACTGTTGTACAGAGATGCAGGGTCTGATGCGGGGAAGAGGGCCGATGCGGGAAGCATTGTAAACAGCAGCAATGCGAATATTTTTTTCAAAAGTTATCTCCTCTCCAGCTTTTCGATCAAATCCTTTGTATTCATATATATATCCCGCACATTCCCCTCATCTTTCAAACGCCGGGACGAGAATATGTACAGCATGCACCTATCTATGATGTCTGCGATATCCTCTTTTTCAGAGTCTTCCAGACGCAGTTCATCTCCGGTAATCGCCGACAGGCTCTTTACGGTGATGTCCTGCGGGGTCTTTCCATTCTTGTGTGCGATGTAGGTGGTAAGGGCGAGGTGTATCTGCTGGATCGCTTCCCTGAGATCGCCCTTCTGCAGCAGCTGTTCCGCTTCACTCAACAGAGTCCGGGCGGTCCGCAGCGCCTTTACCTTCAGAAAAAGCTCTTTGTTCTGTTTCATGCTCTCGCGCTTGAACTTGAACAGAAAAAATACTCCGATCCATAGGAGCAGCAGCGCGTGATACATATAGTAGTATCGGTTTCCGAGCAGTGAGATTTCCCTGCTCTTCAGACGCCTGGCATCTCCCTTGATAAAGCTGAAGCTCCCCTCTCTCCTCCTTGCCCTGCTCTCCGTGATCGGGGTGTCATCGACAATGCTCTTACCGGTAACGTTGAGCCTTAAGGGTTCGAGGTCAGCCGCAACGTACTGTTTGGACCCGGGATCGAAGTAAACGATGTCGGCCGCATCCACCTCGAGCTGGCCGCTCTCCTCCGGTATGATGGTGTACTCATACCTCTTCGTAAGGTATAAGCTCTGTTTCTCCTCTACCCTGTCCGACTTTGTTTCGGAGAGGTATACCCTCCCGCGCTTCGATAGAGACAGCTGGGGAGGGTTGATAGCTCCGAGATTCCCCGTGCTCTTCAGAATAACGTAGCAGGTCGTCGATTCACCGGCGGCAACAGTCCTGTCTCTTCCCACGATCTCGACAGACAGGTCACCAACTATATGAGAGAACGTACCGGCCCCTTCCATCCGCGGGAGCGGGTTGACTTGGATCGATACATCGTTACTCCGTATCTGGAACGTGAAAGGCCTTCCAAACAGACCGAAGAGGTCGTCGCTCTTGACTATTACTGTGGACTCGAGAATGAGCGGATCCAGGGTATTGCTTCCCGGTTTTATCGGATAGATCGCCACCTTCCTGAGGAGGGTCGTGTCGTAGGGCTGCTCGTCCAGCATCTCCCGTTTGTTTTCTAGTTTTGTCGCGTTGTAGATATCCTCCTTGTAGAAACCGGAGAATTCCGGTGCACTCTTCAGTGCAATGGAATCTATATCGAGCCGGGAGTAGAGCTTATATGATAGCACGATCTGCTGGCCTTCGTATACCGTCGACTCCCCGGGCTCGACAAGAATGAATATGTCCTTCCTCAGTTTGTCTATGTCGAGCGGGGTCCCATCATCGAGGATATAATCTTCCGGTTCATCGGAAGCGTACCCCTCGATAACAGTCACCGTTATCGGAGAGGTGCTGTATGTCGTCCCCTTATACGGTATGGTAACAGCACCTATCGTGAATGTCCCGGTCTTCAGCGGCTTCAGCGTATAGATGTAACCCTGCTCCCTCTTCTGGGTCCTTTTACCGTTTACTATTGATACGCTGAGCGAAGAGCTTGTACGCTCACCTGTAATGGTAAATTCTGAAAGATTCGGGAGCTGCGGCTTCGGAAGTGTCTTCACGTTTTCCGTATGTGCGGTTACCGTGAGTGTAATGGTATCCTGAACATCGACCTTTGAACGGTCAACGCTCGCATCGAGGCTTACAATCCTCTCGGCGTACAACGTCCCCCACAGACTGAAAAACAGCACGATACCTGCCGCCGCCCCGAGTACCGGCCTACCAGTCGTTCTCTGTCTCTTCACCGCGCACCCTCTGCTGTATGATATCATTTATGATCTCTACCTGCTCTCTGTTTACAGATGTCAGAAGACGTTCAGCTTCCTCTCTAGAAAGCTCCCTGGGATCACCGCTTTCATTCGTGCCGCCCTGAGAGTTGCCTTTCTCATCCTGCTGATCTTTCCCTTCCTGATCTGAGCTGTCGCCCTGTGGCCCCGCACCGGAACTCGAGCCCTGGGATTCCTCATCAGGCTGCTTTTCCTGAGGTTTCCCCCGCCCCTCACTCTCTGTCTCCTGTTTTTGTTTCACCTCATTCAGCCTCTTCTGGGCGAGCTCGAGATTGTACTTCATATTGAGATTCGTCGGATTGAGCCCGAGCCCCTTGATGTAGCTCTCTATCGACTTTGCATATTCACCCGCCATGAAGTAGCTGTTACCGAGATTGTAGAGGATATCGGCCCTTTGCCCGTCATTTCTGATGAGATCCAGCGAGCGCTCGAACGATTCTATGGAATTCCTGTAATCCTCAGTCTTGTATAGTGCGTCCCCCCTGTTGAACAGAGGCTCCAGGACCTCGGGGTTCTTATTTCCCCCTTCGGTGTAGTACCTGAGGGCGTCGCTGTAGAGCTCGTTTTTATAGTACCTGTTTCCTCGTTTGATGAGCCTCCCGTACGTCTCCGCAAAACCGTCTTGAGAGAGCAGAAAGAATGATAGAAACAGGGCCGTGATGACGTAAATCGTCTGTTTCATGAACACCCATAACGCCCATTTCTCCCAATTCATTGTACTAAAGCCTTTTGCCATTTTTTTTCACCAATATACTGATATAGAGCAGAAGAAGCCCGATACCCACACCGAGCGGTATCTGGAAACGGTCCTCGTACACGGTGAACCTCTTGAGCTCGAGGTCCCGCTTTTTCATCGCACGAACGGCAGCCGTTACCTTTTTTGCCTCGTCGACAGTACGTCCGGCTTTGTAGTAGTAGCCGTAAGTCTCCCGGGAGATGGTCCTCAACAGATCGTTTCTCAGCCTGGAGATCACCACCTGCCCCGTCGGGTCCTTTTTATAGCCTGTTCTTTTTCCTGTTTCGTCATACACAGGAATTGGAGCGCCTTCTCCTGTTCCGATCCCTATACAGAAGACCTTTATTCCCCTCTTCTTTACCTCTTTGATGACCTTCCCGGGATCACCCGAGTTGTTTTCCCCGTCGGTGAGAAGAACTATAAGCGCGTACCTGTCATCCGTTGCTTCGAGCGACCGCAGAGCAACCTCGAGCGGCGCACCCAGCGAGGTGCCGCTGGCTTCCGCTGTTTTCGTACCGAGCGAGCTGATAAAGGTGCTCACCGCCTCATAATCGTTGGTAAGGGGGCACTGTACAAAGGCATCCCCCGCAAAGAGTATAAGGCCGATCCTGTCTCCCCGGAGAGAGTTTACTATCTCCAGGGCACTGAGCTTCGCCCTCTCCAGCCTGTTTGGTTTCACGTCCTCTACCGTCATGCTCCTCGAAAGGTCTATCGCAATATACAGGTCGGAAGCGGTGATCTGAACCGGTTCGAGCCTCGTTCCTGCCTGCGGTCTCGAGAGGGCGAGGATGAAAAAGAGGAGCGCGGCACTGACGATTGCCCCCTGTGTTAAAATCCGCCCCCCAATCTTCTGCGTTGAGAAGCGGTCCAGGGTCCCCGCATTTCCCATACCTTCTACTGTTTTGACTCTTCGTCTTTTTGCGATGAGAAAGATGACGAACACGATCGGTACGATGATAATATAGTAGAGGTTGTGCAGCTCGTAAAACCTCATATCAGTGCCAGCCTTTCTCACCCGGGACGGTTACAGTTTGTTTCCATGGTATTTATCCTATCGTCCACGGACTGATTCCCCGCTCATGGGATCACCTTCAAATACAGCTTCTCGATCATTATATGGGCACAGAGGAGCAAGAGCCCCATTATGAGAGGGACTGCGAACCACTCTTTCACCCGTCTGTACTGCTGTATCTCTATCTTGCTCTTCTCGAGAGCGTCGATTTCACGGTATATCTCGACGAGTTTCTCAGTATCGGTCGCCCTGAAGTACCGACCGGTTGTTATCTGAGCAATACGCTGAAGGACCTGCTCGTCGATCTGTACCGGAACGTACACATAGCGCTTTCCCAGCAGAGGATCGTCGACAGGATACGGCGCGTTCCGGGTGCTCCCAACACCGATCGTGTACACCCGAATCCCGAGCGCCTTTGTCGCGTAAGCGGCAGTGATCGGGTCTACCTCCCCGCTGTTGTTGATTCCGTCGGTAAGGAGTATAAGCACCTTGCTCTTCTCCTTTCCCTCCTTCAGCCGCTTCGACCCCTCCATGATTGCATTTCCCAATGCCGTGCCGTCCTGTATCATCCCTGTCTCGATGGTGTCTATGAAGCTGTAAAGCATCGTATAATCGATAGTAAGGGGACTGTGGGTAATTGCCTTCCTGCTGAATACAACGAGCCCTATCTTGTCGTTCTTTCTCCCCATGATAAAATCCTTTGCCACGCTTTTCGCGGCACCGAGGCGGTTGGGCTTGAAATCCTCCGCTTTCATGCTGGAAGATATATCAACGGCGAGAACTATATCAATCCCCTCAGTAATCAGTTTCTCCTCGATGTATCCCTTCTGGGGACGCGCGAGGGCGAACACAAACCCTACAAGCGCGACAGCGAGCATAACCCTCGAGAGGGCGAAGAGCCTCGTTCGAAAGGTCTTTCTTTTGGGGAAATAGCGGTATACCGATGTTCTGATCGTGCTGCGCCGACCCATCCACCGCATGTAGTAGTACAGTAGAACGACCAGGACGAGTCCCCATAGTATCTGCGGATTCTTGAACTCCATCCCTTACGCTTCCTCCCCGCCGACCTTCTGACTCCCGGCGGCCGTGCTGTGAACCTCTTGTACGATACCGATCGATTCATCTATATCAGACCTTACCTTCTCGTTTTTCAGGCTTTCCTTGGCGAACTTCACGAGGTCGCTTCTCTTCAAAATGTTCAGGAAACGTCTGTATGGTGCTGCTCTGTATTTTTTCCTTTTCAGGTATCTTGAGAGCTGCCCTGTGGTCATCCTGACTGCGTTGCAGCGAAGCATCGAGCCCATAAAGCTTCTCAAGATAAGGGAGATCTCTGAGTATACCTGTTTCGTTTCCATTGCGGCGTGCATGTAACCGTTCTTCACCCGCTCGAGCTCATCGATAGAGTATCTGTACGGATCAGGGGGCTCCGCTTCCGATGTTTCGGCAGCTTTCTTTCTGCCTTTCATCTTCATCCATATCCTGTACAGAAGATACCCGATGCCGGATGCAGCCAGCAGAGAGCCGAGCACTATTGCCACGGTGGATCTCCTCGTCCTCGGCCTGTAAGGGGCAACGACATCTTTGAGCCGGAGAGCGTCCTCCTCCTTCGGCAGTACAGACAGCAGATGGATCTCCATCGGTTCGGTTCTCAGCACACTTTCTCCCACGTTTAGAGTAAGCGAAGGAAACGTCACCGGACCTGTCTTAAATACCGCCACCGAATAGATTATCAGTGTCCTGTATGTGTTCTTCCCCACCCTCGTTCGTTTCTCTGTAACCCCCCTTATCTTGAAAGGAAAAAGCTGCTCTTCGTCCTCAGGGTACCCGACCCTGCTCTCGCGGTCGGAGATCACCGTGAACAGGATATCGATCGGATCACCTATCGTGAACTGGCCCTCGCTCAGTATCGAACCCGATACGGACGGGCGCTCAGCCGCCGCTTCTTCTCTCCTGCCGCAGCCTGCTGCAATGGTGAGAAGAAGAACGAGACAGAGTGCTGCCGATATGAAAGATATCTTGATCATACTGGGTTCCAATCCGGTAACTAAAGTCTCCTTGCTCTTCGCTGGAAGAACTCGAAAAGGGGCCTGATATAGGGCCTGTCGGAAGATATCTCTATATAATCGATCCCGAGCGAGGTGAAGAGCTTCTTCGCCCCTACCCTGCTCCTGTTCAGCCTCTTCTTATACTCCTCACGGGTAGCCCTGTCCGACAGGTCGACAGGGCCTGCTTCTTCCCCTTCTATGTCTCCCAGGAGGAATATCCCGCCGGACTCGGCAATCTTCCTGTCAAATGGATCGTCTATGATAACCGGGATCACGTCGTGCCGTTTTGCCATCAGCTTGAACGATTTCTCATACCCCGTATCGTAGAAGTCGGAGAGAACGAACACGATGCACTTTCGCGTCTGTACCGTGCTGGTCCAGTTGAAAGCGGTCTTCAGGTCGGTTTTCTTACTCTGAACCCCGTGGTACAGGAGCTCGCGTATAACCCTCAGCGCATGGGTCTTGTCCTTCTTAGGGGGAATATATTTCTCTATGCAGTCCGAGAAAAGAACGGCCCCTACCTGATCGTTGTTCTCTACGGCTGAGAACGCGAGGAGAGCGGCGATCTCGATCATACAGTCACGCTTCGTGAGACTCTGGGAACCGAAGAGCGTCGATGAGCTCATGTCGAAGAGGATCATTACCACGAGCTCGCGCTCCTCCTCATAGACCTTGACGAACGGCTTGCCGAACCGGGCGGTCACATTCCAGTCTATTATCCGTATATCGTCCCCGTACTGGTATTCTCTCGTCTCACTGAATTCGATCCCCCGGCCCTTGAAGGTCGAGTGGTACTCGCCTGAGAACATCTCGTCTACGAGCATTTTTGTTTTTATATCGAGAAGCCGTATTCGCTTTATAAGCTCTTTGGGAATCATCTTTCGGGACCTCGGCCTATGGAACTTCGACGCCGCTGAAAATCTTCTCGATCACGTCTTCCGGAGTGATGTCCTCAGCCTGCGCCTCGTAGGTGAGTATGAGGCGGTGCCTCAGCACGTCGTATCCGATTTCACGCACGTCATCCGGGATCACGTATCCTCTCCCGTCCAAAAACGCTTTTGCCTTGGATCCGAGCTTCAGGAAGATCGAGGCCCTCGGGCTCCCGCCGTAGGCAATGAGGTCCTTGATATCGGCAAGTTCGTACTCTTCAGGGTCTCTCGATGCAGCCACTATGTCAACGATATAGCGCTCTATCTTTTCATCCATGTAGACCTGATGGAGCGCTTCCCGTATCCGTTCTATATCGGTCCGGCCGATCACAGCAGTTACTTCCGGGGCATTCCCCGACCCGTGGATACTCAGGATCCCCATTTCCTCTTCCTTTGTCGGATAATCAAGAACGAGCTTCATCATGAAGCGGTCAACCTGCGCCTCCGGAAGCGGGTAGGTTCCGTGCTGCTCTATCGGGTTCTGGGTCGCAATAATGAGGAATGTAGAATCCAGTTTGTAGGTGCTGTCCCCTATAGTGACCTGACGTTCCTGCATCGCCTCGAGAAGCGCGCTCTGCGTCTTTGCAGGCGCACGGTTTATCTCATCCGCGAGGATTATAGAAGAGAAGATGGGGCCCTTCTTCACCTGAAACTCACCCTTCTTCTGGTTATATACCATTGTCCCTATGAGGTCCGCGGGCAGCATGTCCGGGGTGAACTGAATCCGTTTGAAGGGAAGGTTCATCGCGCCCGCAAACGTACTCACCGTGAGCGTCTTTGCGAGCCCTGGTACACCTTCGATGAGCAGGTGACCGCCTGCGAGAAGGCTTATGATAATCTTATCGATCATATCGGTCTGACCGACGATTACCTTGCCCACCTCTTCTCTCAGCCTTTCGAGGACTTCACTCTCCTTTTTAATACGTTCCTGTGCAACCCGGATATCATCATCCATCACCAACTCCATATTCAGTAATTTTTGTCCCCGGATACCGAAGGTATCCGGGGACACTTCAGGTATTAAGATACCTGAAGTGTCCCCCAAGGTCAATATTCTGTAACGAAAGCATCCTTTTTGGTTAGAAACGGCCTTCAGGGCGGGAGGGCGGGACCTCTCATAAGGAAACGGTCATGCCGGTTCTGGCCAGTATTACATCTTTAAAACCGGCTTTCGCCTCTTCGAGACTCTTTTGTGGGTCGTATTCAGGCCATAGATGGGTAAGAACGAGCCTGCCCACCCTGGCATCCGCAGCCAGCTTTGAAGCCCTGCGAGCCGTCATATGACCCATGGATTCCAAACCGCTGTCTGCAGCTTGGAGAGTCGCCTCTGCGAGAAGAACATCAGCCCCCCTTGCGAAAGTAACAAGCTCCTTCGTGTACATCGTATCTGCCGTGTATACGAGAGACTTGCCATCCTGCTCGAACCTCATGGCATAGCACGGTACAGGGTGTTCCCCTCTCCTGAACCGGACCTTTACTCCCCCCTTATCTACCTCGAGGCCGTCTGTTATCTCCTGGATCTGGAATTCACCCTTGATAGCATCACTTATAAATCTGAACGTCCGTTTCGGGCTCTTCGGCATGAGAATGGGGAGCGGGCCTTCCATCAACCCGTCTCTCTGAGCAACATACACCGCGTAACGGAGGGTGTAGATATCAGAAACATGATCTGCATGAAGGTGAGAGAGGAAGATACAGCCTATATCCTTGTAGTGGGTATAGTTCTGAAGCGTACCGAAAGATCCGGGCCCTGCATCTATAACAAACTGAGTGTTCTCCGTCCTGAGCAGGTAGGATGAACAGTTCTCGCCCTTGCCCGCAAAAGCGGCGGATGTGCCGAGAATGACAAGCTCCATATATCCTCCGCTTACTGAAGATCAGATCTCGAGTGTGTACGAGACAGACCTGGTATCCCTGTACGGGTACTTCTTCACGGTCACAGAGACTCTTTCTACTGCATATCGCCCGGCAATCTGCTCTGCAATCTCACGTGCCGCAGTCTCTATGAGTCCGTACGAGTTCTTCTTTAAAAGCTCCAGCACATCGCTTCTCACGCCGGAGTAATTCACCGTCCTGTCGACCTTGTCTTCGATCTTATCGTAACAAGTCTTCGGAACGATCATAAGGCTCACAGCAATCCGCTGTCGGCGCTTTCTCTCTTTATCTGTCACTCCGATATGGACCTTAGCCCTGATATCCTGGATCTCTATTCTATGCATTCCTCCGCTTCCCGCCCGCATGGTTTTCCTGTTACAATATCCATCATCTATCGTGAAAAATCAACAAAATGTAAAAGACCGGATCAAAAATATATTGCACTGTTGCCATGTTTTATATTATTGTATGAGAAGAGTGTATGAGGAGGAGAACTAATGGACATAAAGGTCTCAGAATCTGAAGGGAAGCTCGTAGTAGGGGTCAAGGGAGATATATACATCGATCAGGCAGATGAACTTCTGGAGACTTTCAACAATATAATAGAGAAAGGGCCCGAAGAAGTCCTTCTTGATCTTAAGGGGCTCAAATCGATAACGAGTTCAGGCATAGGAAAGATCGTCCTCCTCTACAAGGAGCTCCAGAAAAAGAAAGGCGTACTGAGGATCGAGGGGGTAAACGATACTATAATGGAGATCTTTAAAATCGTGAAGCTCGACAAGCTCGTTGAAATACGGGGCGAGTAGAACGACACCGATCTCCGAAGCGTATATTCTTCTCCAATAAATTCTTTTACTTTCTTGTAAACAGTATTATTGTAATTTCTATAAACCAGCGATTTGGGTAAAAGAGATGTTCTGGAAAAAGGGCAGAAAGCACGATATCTCTGACATTCTAAAGAGTTGGGACTACGACCTCAGACAGGAAATGATGGTTCGGCGCATAATAGGAAACGACGGGGGGTCGAAGATCCAGATGCGTCTCGACCTTGGAATTCTCCAGTTGGAAGAAGAGGGAAGACCCGACGGGAAAAAACCCCACGGCAAGGAATCCCTACTCAGCTATTATGAATCCGTTGTCATGTGGATGAAGAAAAAGTACGGCGACGCAACGGAGTTCACGCTAGACAAGGATGACTGCTATGCCCTGCAGCAGGAGGGCGTCCAGTACTACTACCGCTACCTCTGCTTCTTCCAGCTCGGTGATTTCATTCACGCAGAACGCGACACCTCCCGCAACCTCAGGCTTTTCGACTTCGTTAAGAGGTATGCCGCAGACGAGAAGTATATCGACGAGTTCGAGCAGTACAGGCCCTATGTAATCATGATGAATACGAGGGCGAAGGTGCTCGGGGCGCTCAAGGCGAAGGACGCGCCGCGTGCCGTAAACGAGATCAATCACGGCATACACAAGATCGAAACCGCGTACGGCCAGGAAGGCCCTGTCGATGATCAGCAGGGTTCAGAAATAGCCTTTCTTCAAAATTGGGCCGAAGAGATAGTGAAGAGCTATACCCCCACAAAACAGCAGCGGCTCGCGGAAGAGCTCAAGACCGCCCTCGAGAACGAGGAGTACGAGAAGGCCGCCAAGATCAGGGACAGGCTGAAGAGGATGCAGAGCTAGATCCCGGCGGTCGGAATATACTTCCCCGCAGCATAGATCCAACTTCTATCACAGCAAATAATAAGAACCTGAGGGCCGCGTAAACTCATATATCACACTACCGGGCCGCTATTTGGCTATGCTGTCATCCATCTTACGGCAACAACGATCGAAACTTTTTCAAGGATTCGGCGGCCTCCCGGTATGTTTTCATGGACCTTAAATCTTTTCAACTCGTTCCGTTTGGGAAAAACACTGATCGAGAACATCCTTCAGAACCGTCGCCGTTCAGGCACGGGACATGTGAGCATCTCATGCTGCTGCCGTGACATCACAGATGCAGCATGGAGAAGCCGCTCGTGTTCGGCATCTGCCAAAACGTTTTGAATACAGGAGCATATGACGATCTGCAGAGCCCGCCCTCACATATTTCTCCTACGAACCCTGTGCGACGAACCCTGCGGCGCGCCCCCGGCAGCATCTCCCTCTTTCACCCACTGCATGTAGTAAATCGGTTTCCCCTCTTTTCTGAATCTGTCCTCAAAGAGGGTTTTCGGATAATCCTCCGGGTAAGCGGAGTAGCCGTTAGAAAACATGTTCCTGAGGCCTGGGACCTTTCCAAACTCCCTGATGATGAAATCCCGATACTCCTCGTAATCGGTTGCTACAGAGATCTTCCCCCCAGCTGCCAGGCGGATATAGAGCATCAGGATGAACCCGTTCGAGATCAGGCGGTGTTTATGGTGCCGCATTTTCGGCCAGGGATCGGGAAACATCACGATGAATTCCTCTACAGAGTCTTCGTACAGGAAATCCCATACAAACCGCCGTGTATCGCCCCAGAAGATGATGACGTTCGTTACGTTTCTCTTTTTCAGCTTAGAGGAGAATCTTCTCGCTCGACCGGTCAGTATCTCGGTACCTATATAGTTGCTGCCGGGATGCCGTTCTGCGTAGTTCACGAGAAAGTGTCCGTTTCCGGACCCGATCTCCACGACTAAGGGTTTGTCGTTCCCGAATATCCCCGAGAAAAACCGGAGCGATTCTTCCCTGCTGCTGGGCGGGACCACCTCTTTCAGATCATAGAACCGGCCTTCCGGTTCTCCCGCGTCCTCATCTCTTTTCTCTCTTTCTAAGAAGTCCACGCCCGTTGTATCTCCTTCCATTCCCGCGGTCTGTCTAGGCCGTTTCGTCTCGAGTACTCTTTCGCCTGGCACATGAACGCCTGGAGCCTCGTGTCCATGCCGGTGTTCTCCTGCCCGTCGTATACCACGTTGACCCACGGGATGTTGCCGTGGCCCAACCTGAACGAGTGAGAGATGGAGGTAATGAGCGTCCCGGGCATACATGTAAAAGGGAGTATGTTTGCGATTCCAGATATCCCTGCCCTCTCCTGGAAGCTCGGGGTCGCTCTAATGCCCGCCATCAACGGAAAAAAATATACGGTGCTCACAGGGTCCGCCCTTTTACACTTCGCGAAGGGCAAGAAAAAACTTGAAAGCGGTAAACGACTTCATACTCTGGCTGGTGGAAAAACAGAATACGATCAGGCTTCACAAGGAGGTAGGCTATATACCGGTTCGAAAGTCTGCAGTAAACTCCCTTGACCTCAGGGCATTCCACACTACAAGGTGCCTGTCGACGAGCTCGAATTCTCGAGATCTCTTCCCCACCACATAAACAAGCTCCTCGTGGACAGGCTCCAGCGTATCATTCTCCAGGGCTTCGATCCCAGTGATGAGCTTTTAGCTACCGAAAGTGAGATCAACGGCATAATAGAGTAGAAAACTTGCCTATCTCCTGCGGCTGGTATTTTTTACATACGTTCCGGACGACAGGATCGATTACCCTCAGCGCCGCCTCTCTTCCCAGCCTGAAACTGTCTTCCACCTTCCTGAACCGAAGAGGCTTTATCTCCCCGCCGAGAGGTTCTATTAAAAAATCGGGTGCATCCGTGCCCGAATCTCGATATTTCTTTATTATTCTGAGCGTGCTTCGAAGCAAGGAGCGCAAGCTGTCTTTTTCCTCTATCGCTTCTTTCTTCGCGGCCCTTCCGACAAGCCATCTCATCAAAGCTGAGGTGATTCTTCTTTTATATATTCTCGAAAGCACGGATACATCGCATGAGATCACGAGGTCAGCACCTCTCTCTCTTGCGGTCCGTACTGAAATGCTGTCGCCGAGACGCAGCGGATCGAAGAGGCCAGGGAATGCCGCCGATGCCCTCATCGCAGTAGATAATTTCCCCCTTTCGAACAGAAACGGTTCTTCTCTCTCCAGGTCTGCCGCCAGCATGATGAGAGGTATACGCAGATCTTCGATCTTTGCGTCACCGAGCCCCTGTTCGAATATCCTCTCCTCCCTTTCGCCGCTGAAGAAGTTAGTCCAGGGAGGGCGAAAGTCTCTTATCGACCACAGCCTGAATCCGCCGGCATGCTTCAGCATCTCCTCTATGGTATAACTGTACGCGTAGTAGGCTGCCACGATCGACCCGTAGCTCGCTCCCACGATGAGGTCGATCGGGACTTTATAATCCTCGAGCACCGAGAGCACCCCCGCGTGGGCCAGCCCGCGTGCAGCCCCGCCGCTCAAAACGAGCCCCACCGCCGGGCGGGGCCCTTTTCCGCTATTCAACAGTAACGCTCTTCGCGAGATTTCTCGGCTGGTCCACGTTGCAGCCCCTTTCCACTGCCACGTGGTACGCAAGGAGCTGAAGAGGGATAACGTTGACTATCGGAGTGAGATAAGGGATCGTCTCAGGTACCTCTATGACCTCGTCGGAGAGACGGCTTATCTTCGTATCGCCGCAGTTTACGATCGAGAGGACCCACCCGTTCCGCGCCTTGATCTCCGATATGTTGCTGAGTATCTTTTCGTACGTGAGGTCCTTCGTAGCGATCACGATTGCGGGCATATCGTCATCTATGAGCGCGATCGGACCGTGCTTCATCTCGGCCGCCGGGTACCCCTCTGCATGGACGTACGATATCTCCTTGAGCTTCAGCGCTCCCTCGAGGGCCACGGGAAAATTGTATCCGCGGCCGAGGTAGAGTGCGTTCTTGTGAAGGGCGAGACGGCTCGCCACCTCCTTTATCTTCTTATCCCTGCTCAAAACATCTCCGACGATCCGCGGCAGCTTCATTATCTCCCTCACGATCTTTTCTCCCTGCTCCTGGCTGAGACCTCTCATCCGTCCGAGCATGAGAGCAATCATGAGGAGGATGAGCACCTGCGATGTAAACGCCTTGGTCGATGCGACGCCGATTTCAGGCCCGGCATGTATGTACACTCCCCCGTCGCTCTCGCGCGCGATAGTGCTTCCCACGACGTTGCATATCCCCAGGACTATTCCCCCCCGCCTCTTCGCCTCTTTCATCGCGCCGAGCGTGTCGGCCGTCTCTCCCGACTGACTTATGACGAACATGATGTCGCCTTCCCGAACGATAGGGTTCCTGTACCTGAATTCAGAAGCGTACTCCACCTCACACGGAATTCCCGCGAGCTCCTCTATGAGGTACTCACCTATGAGGGCGGAGTGCCACGAAGTGCCGCATGACGTGAGGATGATCCTGGACGCTTCACGCAGCTGTTCGGTGTAGCCGAGAAGCCCGTCGAGCCTCGCAGTTCCCTCCGCCAGGTTGAGGCGGCCCCTGAAAGCGTTCTCAAGCGACTTCTCCTGCTCGAAAATCTCCTTCAGCATGAAGTGGTCGAATCCGCCCTTTTCGATCATCTCGAGGCTCCAGGAGATCTGCTGCACCTTCTTGCTGATCTCTTCGTTGTTTGCCTGCGTTACCCTGAAGCTGTTCCTCTTTATCTCCGCGACCTCACCGTCTTCGAGGTAGATAATCTGGTTCGTATGCTTCAGCACTGCCGCCACGTCAGACGCGATGAAGAACTCTCCGTCTCCCTTGCCGATGAGAAGAGGGCTCCCCTTTCTCGCTGCGTATATCGTATCGGGGTCCCTTTTCGATATAACGGCGAGGCCGTAGGTACCTTCGACCTCTGCGAGGGCTGCAGATATCGCCAGAAAGAGTCTCCCGTCATAGTGCTCCTCGATGAGGTGCGCGATGACCTCCGTATCAGTATCGCTCGCAAACTTGTGCCCCTTATCCTCGAGATACTTCTTCAGTGCGCTGAAGTTCTCTATGATGCCGTTG
>DATKZJ010000130.1:0-7583 GCA_035527995.1 Spirochaetota bacterium
ATGGATGTGTACCTCGATGCGGTTTTCCATCCCAATATCTACAGTTTTCCCGAGATCTTTATGCAGGAAGGGTGGCACCACGAGCTTGATTCCAAGGAGGCGGAAATCAGCCTGAAGGGGGTCGTATATAACGAGATGAGGGGAGCTTACTCGACTCCTGAGGAGATCCTCTTTCGTAAGATCCATGACTCTCTCTTTCCGGACACCGCATACGGGTTCGAGTCCGGGGGAGACCCGGACGTCATTCCTCAATTGACCTATGAGTCCTTCATAGCATTTCACAGACGGTATTACCACCCGAAGAACAGCTATATCTTTCTCTACGGTGACGTGGATGCCGACCGCGGTCTCAAGTTCCTAAACGATGAGTATCTGGGAAGCTATGGAAGGGAAGATATCGATTCCGCAGTCGGTCTCCAGAAGCCTTTCGGAGCAAGAAAGGAGATGGAGTTTTCCTATCCGATATCTAAAGAAGAGGATACTGCGGACAAAACCTACTTCAGTCTGAACTGGGCAGTCGACGTGGCTATGAACCCGGAGACCTATATGGCCTTCGATATCCTCGAGCACATGCTGCTCCATACTCCGGCTGCGCCCTTGAAGATCGAGCTTCTGAAGCGGCGGATCGGCAAGGACGTTCTCGGGAGCTTCGACAGGAGTATCCTCCAGCCTACGTTCAGTGTTGTTCTAAAGAACAGCAACAGGCGCTCTAAGCCTGAGTTTGTCGATACGGTTGTCGGGACGATTCGCGACCTCGTGGATAAGAGTATAGACAAACGGCTCATTGAAGCCTCGGTAAATCTCCACGAGTTCAGTCTGAGGGAGGCGGATTTCAGGGGGCTCCCGAAAGGGCTCGTCTACTACATCGAGATCATGGACAGCTGGCTGTACGACGGGGACCCGTTCCTGCATCTGCGGTACGAGAGTACACTGAAAAAAGTAAAACAAGCCATAACCGGCGACTACTTCGAGCATCTGCTGGAAAGGCATATCCTCAATAACAGCCACAGCTCTCTCGTGGTACTTACCCCAAAGAAGGGTCTCGAAGAGGAGAGGAGCAGAAGAATGAGAGAGAGGCTCGAAAGCTTCCGCTCCGGCCTTGAAGACAGAGAGGTATCGGAGATAGTAGAGCGCACCGTCCGCCTCAAGAAGCGCCAGATAGAGCCTGACTCCGAAGAGGCGCTTCTTGCGATCCCTCTCTTGGGCCTTGAGGACATAAAGCCTGAAGCGGAGAAACTCCCGCTCGAGGAGCGGGAAGAGGAGAGTGTCCCGGTACTCGCGCATCCCATGTTCACAAGCAGGATATCGTATCTGAACCTCCTCTTCGACACCAGCTGCGTGCCGCAGGGCAAGCTTCCCTACCTCCCGCTGCTCTGCGCAGTCATGGCGAGGGTATCTACTTCGAAGTTTCCCTATTCGGAGCTCTCCAAGGAGATCAATATCAATACCGGAGGAATAGGCTTCGACACACAGATATTCTCAGGTAAGGAGAGCGACGAAGTCTTCTACCCGAAGATCGTTGTAAAGTCGAAGGCCATGGCAGGCAAGCTCGAAAAGCTCTTCGAACTTCTTTCCGAGATAATCGGGCACACGAAATACGACGAAACGGCGCGGCTTCTCGAGATAGTGCAGGAAATGAAATCCCGTATGGAGATTGCAATTTCCGAGGCCGGACATATGGTGAGCATACACCGCCTCTTCTCCTACTTCTCGCCAATGGGAAAGTTCACAGAGCTTCTTTCCGGAATCTCCTTCTACAAATTTATCGCCGACCTGGAGAAAAACTTCGATGCCAAGAAAAAGGAAATATCGAAATCTCTGGAGGAGGTTGCCGGGGCCGTCTTCAATAGAGAGAACCTGATGGTGGGCATCACAGGGGCCGATGAGGACTACCCCCTGTTCCAGCGGCACCTCCCCTCCCTCATCCCGCACCTGAGCGACGTGCGGCCTGAGAGACAACACTACGAGTACGACTTTTCGATAAGAAACGAGGGGCTCCTGACGCCGGGGAAGGTACAGTTCGTAGCAAAGGGGTACAATTTCAGACGCCTCGGATACTCCTACTCGGGGACCCTCGAAGTTCTCCGCACCATCGCGAGTCTTGATTTCCTCTGGAACCGTATAAGGGTCCAGGGCGGGGCGTACGGCAGCTTCGCACGCTTCGCGAGAAACGGAAACATGTTCTTCTGCTCCTACCGCGACCCCAATCTCAGGGAGACACTTTCGACCTACGACGATGCACACAGGTATATCGCTTCGTTCGACCCGGACGAGAGAGAGCTCAGGAAATACATCATCGGCACAATCGGCGGGCTCGACAGTCCCCTCACGCCTTCCATGAAGGGGGAGGTTGCAACCGCGCACCATATTGCCGGCCTCAGCCAGGAGGAGATACAGCAGAGGAGAAACGAGGTTCTCGGAACCGGAAAGCAGGACATCAAGCGGTGCGCAGACATGGTGCACGACGCGATGAGTCAGAACTATATCTGCGTCATTGGGAATGAAGGGAAGCTCCGGGAGAACGAGGATCTTTTCAGCAGCCTCGTTCCCGTATTCGAGTAAGACGGTTTTAGTGTCCGGTGAGAGAAGGGGTCGGGTACACGCAGTCTGCAATTCGAGCCTACTCCTAATCTCTCACAAACTACAGTATATATGGGACCTGGTATCGCAGTTACGTGATGAAAGCTCTGAAAAGAGTACAAGGCATGTACTTAAGAAGTCGATATCCGGTATCCTGAATTACCGGGTCAGGTGCAGAAATAAAGTGAAAATCGCCAGCTGATCGTAAGCCTTCGCGAATCAAACTGTAAATAACGGTTTGTGAGATTACTTCGGCATGATTAATATGTCCATATTTGGAGATGAACCAAAAGCAATAAGAAATTACGCTAAAGCCCGGGGGCCGTCTCCTCGCGTTTTTATTTCCTATGAAGGCACTAAGCCTCGGGTTATTTTATAAAATACGGCCGCTGAACCATTAAAGCTTAAGCGCCGGCAGCCCTGTTACCTGTTACACGAATACCGTACGCACGAAATGCCCTGCTGCCTGCCGATTGCTTGCGAGAAGATATCAGCCTATAAGGTTCGATAGGACCGGATTACACATCTCCATTTTTTTAGAAAAATGGTTTGCCCCGCGGCTAAACGGACATGCAATGCGAATAATGCCGGTCATGACTTCTTCGGTCTGAGGTATGCCCCCCAGTAGCTCATGCCGACGAATACGCCGCCGCCTATCATGTTTCCGATAGTAACAGGAAGCAGGTTCCTGTAAAAGAAGCTCCCCCAGGTCAGTATCCCCGGATCGAGGCCTTCGGGAGCGGGTACTCCGGCCCATGCATGTAGAAATATCCCGGTGGGGATGAAGTACATGTTAGCGATGCAGTGCTCGAAGCCGATCGCCACGAATGCCATGATAGGAAAGAAGATGGCGAATATCTTTCCGACGGTCTGGCGCGCTGCGAGCGCCATCCAGACAGCGAGGCAGACCAGCCAGTTACAGCCAATAGCTCGAACCAGTGCTTCGATGTAGCCGATGCTGACTTTTGCATACGCTACTCTTACTGCGGCCGCGCCGAGCCCGCCGCCTCCGGTCTTCCAGAGACCGGATCCGAAGAAGATGAGCGCGAGAATGATCGACCCGATGAAGTTTGTTATGTAAACGAGGATCCACCGCTTGATCATCGTTCCGAAGGTTATCTCGCCCGCCAGGGCGCTCGAGACCATGAGGTTGTTTCCCGTGAAGAGCTCCGCGCCTGCGATGACGACGAGCATGAGGCCGACACTGAAGGCCGCACCGCTTACGAGTTTGGTGAATCCGATGCCGAAGCCCTTCGCCATGTCGAACGTCACAGTTGTTGCGAGGAGACCGCCGAATCCTATGTAGGCTCCGGCAAGGATGCCGAGTACCAGCACGCTGAGCCACGGAGAGGTCACTTTCATCACGCCCACTTTCTTGGCAACCGTCTCTGCGATGGTGGACGGTGACTTGTCCTCCATAGAGGGGACGGGGAACTGAAGGTTTTTCACGATGCCCTCGAACCTGCCGATCACTTTTATTTCTTCGGTCACCTTTCTCCTCATCGCCCTGCTCACCGCCTCCGAAATCTCCTGGGGTGTGAAAGGTTTGGGAACATAGTCCATTGCTCCTCGTTTCATCGCTTCTGTTGCCCGGTCGATTGAGGGAAAGCCCGAGATCATGACGACAGCGGAATCGGGAGAGCGGGTGTCTATCTCCTCGACGACGTCCATACCATCGAAACCGGGCATCTTCCAGTCACAGAGGACAACATCGAATTTGGAGTCCTTTATGAGTCGAAGCCCCTCTTCAGGGGATGAGGTGGTGACAACGTTAAACCCTTCTTCTGTGAAGACCTTACGGCACGATTTCAGAACGATCTCTTCGTCATCGATGACAAGCATTGAGTCCGGCATTTGAGAAACCTCCTTATTGATGGTGATTGTATAGATATATGTATCAGGAACCTCTACCATATTTCGGCACTGAGCCGCTGCTGGAGCCATCGCATCTGGATTTTTGTAAGCGGCCCCACATGATCCTCGATCCAGGATATGTCGCCTGTGAGAATCGCGAGCTTCTCCGGGCCGGTGAGTTCATACTCGTCCAGAGCATCCGCTCCCTCGTAGTAGAGCCTAGAAACAAAATCGCTGTCGGATGCTGCTCTCTCCAGGACCTTGAACACCTCTTGTTTGTGTACTACCTTCTGCTCCTCGGGCTCGGAGACTTCAGCCTTTTTGAGAGCCTTGTTCACCCTCTCCACAAGCTCTTCCGGGGTGAAGGGCTTTTCGATATAGTCGGATGAGCCGAGTTTCATCGCCTGAACAGCCGAGTTGACGGTTGCATACCCCGTGATGATAACAACGGGCAGAGCCGGTTTTGCGCGCTTGATATCCCTCAGTATCCGCATTCCTCCTATCTCCGGCATCCTTATATCGGTAAGAACGATATCGTAGTCTCTGCTAAGGGCGAGGTCGAGGCCTTCCGGGCTCTTCAGTGAAGAGTCAACCTCGAAACCTTCCTTGGACAGTATCTTCTTTACGCTGTCCAGCACGATCTGCTCGTCATCAATAACAAGTGCTCGAAACTTAACCGCTTTCCGTTTTTCCATGTTGCTCACTCCTTTTTATCGCTTTGTTGACTGAAGAGACGAGCTCGTCCGGTGTAAACGGTTTGGGTATGAAATCAGTAGCGCCTCGATCGAGCCCGTCTGTTATCGTTTTCGGTGTAGGGTAGCCGCTCATCACTATTACCGGAAGTTCCGGCCAGATATCCAGCGGCCACTTCCGCTTGATCTGCTCGAGAAGGTACATCCCGTCCTGAGCAGGCATCTTAACGTCTATTATCATAAGATCGAAATATTCGACCTCCAGGAGTTCGATTGCTTCCTGTGCGCTCAACACGAGAAACACCTTGAAGCCCTCGCTCTCGAGGATTCTTTTGCAGCTCTCCAATACAATCTTGTCGTCGTCGACCACGAGGATCTTTCTAGTTTTCACCCTTGTCCTCCAGTGGCAGCCAGACGGTAAAGGTGCTCCCCTTTCCCACCTCACTCTGAACGCGGATCGTTCCGCCGTGCCGCTCGATGATCCCGTAGGAGACCGCGAGTCCCAAGCCGGTTCCCTGGCCGACCTCCTTGGTGGTGAAGAACGGATCGAAGAGTTTGTCGAGGTTCTCCTGCGGGATACCGCTGCCTGTATCTTTGACAGAGATCTCGATTCCCTTCATCGTCTGTTCGGCTGATGAATCCCGCCTGCCGTCACCAGCCTTGGATCTTGGGGATATGTGTTCGCCGGATGAGATCCCTATACCCGTTGCCACAGTTATGGAATCTCCGGGTACCGTAGCGTCAAAAGCATTCATAATGATGTTGAGGAGAACGCTCTGCAGCTGGCTGCGGTCCACGGTGCGCACCGGAAGCTCCTCTCCCGGATTGAACTGCAGGCTGAGCCCCTTTATCAGTGCCTGGTTCTCGGCAAGGGTAATCGTATTCTTGACGAGACGGTTGATATCGGTTGGCTCGGGATCGAGTTCTGTCTGCCTCGAGAAATCCAGAAGTCCCTTCACTATCTTTCTGACTCTCTCTGTTTCCTTGGCAATGGTCTCGAGGTCTTTCCTCGTCTCTTCATTGAGGTCCTTCTGCTTCAGGAGCATGTGTGTGAAAGTGAGGACTCCGGTGAGGGGGTTGTTGATCTCGTGTGCGACACCGGCTGCGAGCTTGCCGATGCTCGCCTGGCTTTCAGACTGGATGAGCTTGTGCTCGCTTTCCGCCCGCTGACGCTCGTCACGTTCCCGGAGGGAACTGAGCATCTCTGAAAAGGTGGTCTGAAGAAAGCCGATTTCGTTTTTCGATATGGGGCCTATATCGGGTGTGAGTTTCCCTTTGGAGACATCGCTGCTCGCACGTATGAGCTGTCTCACAGGTCTCGTGATCTTGTGGGCCATGATATACCCGAGGCCTATTGCCACCGCCATGCCGGCGATCGTGATGAGTATGAATACGGACAGAAGCTTTCTCCGTACATCCGCGTATTTATCCTCCAGCACGCCGACGTAGAGAATCCCGACCCTGTCTCCCGTGATATCGATGATCGGCTCATAGGCGGTGATGTACCAGTCGCTTACCACGAAGGCGCGGTCTGACCACCGCTTGCCCTCGATGAGAACCCTGTCACGCACCTCTTCGGAGACCCTCGTTCCTATGGCCCTCTGCTGCTGGGGGTTAAGGACATTTGTGGAAATCCTGAGGTCCTTGAAGAAGATCGTCGCAGTTCCGATGCTCCTGTCCTTGAAGTTTTCTTCCTGAAATACGGTTTCGCGCACTTTATCGACGATTTCCCTGTCCCTGCTCAGCAGCTTGCCGCCGTAGAGTATGCCGACGAGGTTGTCTCCCTCGTATATCGGAACTGCGGCAGCGATGGCCATTCCGTTCGTTTCTTCATCTTCCGCCCGCGGTGCGGCCCTCGGGGTCGGAAGCAGCTCGATCCTGGCCCGCTGAGCGAGCATCGGGTCCTCCTGAAGAAGAAATTCTCCGGAGAGAATAACCGTGCCGCTTACCCCTTTGCCCCGGCGCAGCACAAAATCGGCAATGGGGTTCGGTTCGGGTTCGTTGCCCCCGGGGATCCCTTTTGGACCGATCCTGCACACAGTGCGTCCGTCCTGGCCGACGATTCCCGCAAAGTCAAGCTCGGACTGCTGCGCTACATTTCTCACCTTGTTCAGGAGCCTTTTTGTATCCCCCTCGCTGAGAAGTGATCTGAACTCAGGGTCGAGCGTGGCAATATTGAGCGCAACATTCATCGTCTTGGTACGGGAGATGTAAATTTCCCTTGCGGAGTTGAGGTCGAGGCTGATACGCATCGTTGCTTCATTCAGGACCGCGCGATAGAGTAGCCCGCTGCCGATAACGAGAGATATGATGCCGACGAGCATCGAAACCCCGAGGAAACCTATGATCAGCCTTGATCGAGTCGAGTAGAACAACTCTTTATCCTATCGAATCGTACTTGTGCGTCCACCTGTCTATATACTATAGATTTCAATTATTGTCAAGACGTTGCTTATC
>DATKZJ010000131.1:0-8126 GCA_035527995.1 Spirochaetota bacterium
GGCTAACGTTTCCAGGGAATCTCTCATGAACATCGTGACAATAATTCTCGGCCTCAGCGTGGGAAGCACGATGACTGCGGCGAAGTTTTTGAGAACAGACACCCTGCTCGTCATGGTCCTCGGGGTATTCGCCTTTGCCACCGCGACAGCTGGGGGCGTTCTGCTCGGGAAGCTGATGAACCTCTTCTGCAAGGACAAGATAAACCCGATGATCGGAGCTGCGGGAGTTTCGGCCGTTCCTATGGCGGCACGCGTGGTGCAGCGGCTCGGGAGGGAGGCGGACCCGTATAACAATCTCCTCATGCATGCGATGGGTCCTAATATCGCGGGCGTACTCGGGTCGGCGACAGCCGCAGGAGTGCTCATCGCACTTCTGAAATAATGACTGTTCCAATAGTGAAAAAGGCGTCGTGCAGTCAAAATGTCTGTTAACTGGATCAATGATTCATACTCGGTACAGATATAGAAACCGATTAAGTGCGGTTTGCTCACAGCTATGTGATGTCCTGGCAGTATTCAATAAAGTTATGCTGAATAATAAAGTGTACGGTGAGCAAACCGCTAAAACGCCCATTTCTTAGAATGTACTGCGATTTGATGGAAATGGGCGCTGTTCCCTTCGAAACCGTAAAGCATACCGTGTGAACAGCGTCTCCGGAATTATTAGTGGTATCCATCACTGCCTCCAGGAGCGGCGAATATGTCACAAGAGCCGTTGGCATCCGCAGAAACGAGATTTGTCGAATCCGAACCGAAAGCCACGTACCTGCCGTCCGCGCTCAAGGCGGGATTGTAACTCGCACCGTCTCCCCCTTCCCCTGTACCGCTCGCGCTTACCCGCTCTATCGTACCGTTCGTCCTGTCGTACACGAATATATCGAAAACACCGTTCGTATCGCCGGAAACGAGATTCGTTGCGGGTGAATAGAAAGCAACATACCTGCCGTCCGTACTTACGGATGTCATGTAGCTGTCACCGTTGCTCTGCAGCCCGTCATCGTTCACGCTGACCCGCTCTATGGGCAGCCCCCCGGGAAAACCGGCGGCACCTCCTCCATCTCTGGCTCCAGTTACGGCGCATCCTGACAGGATGATAAAAGCGATGAACGGTATCGCCAGGGTAATAAGAATTAATATATACACTTTCTTTTTTTCATGGCATGTCCCTCTTTTTGACAATTAACATTATACTGGCTTGCTATAATGTAAATAATTTTCGATGAATTCTATTTCGGGAACATTATACGCTGCAGGTTTACGGGCAGATCAGGGGTAAGTTGAAAAGGCCATGGCACCCTATTCCGGCATTTATGGTAAGGTTATGCAGTCTTCGGTAATGGAAATGTTCGGAGGTTGTATTGGTATCCTAAAATAGAAGCGATAAAAAGCCGTATCGATGCCGGAGAAAGCGTGCTTTGATTTACCCGGCATCGAATTATGTATACTGTCACCTTAATTACGTTTTCGTACCGAGTGCGGCCTTACACTACTTTCCTCTCGAGCAGAGGGCTGATCCGGGAGACGACTTCGTAATTTATCGTCCCGGCCCATTCGGCGAGTTTCTCTACGACAATCGATTCATCTTCCGATTTCCCGAGGAGCACGACCTCATCCTCAAGCGCCGTTTTCGGGATATCTGTAACGTCGATCATGCAGTGGTTCATGCATACACGGCCAATTACAGGAGCGCGCTTTCCATGAACGAGGACGTGCGCCCTGTTTCCGAACGCCCTGTCATACCCGTCCGCATACCCTACCGGGAGGACAGCGAGCTTCGTGCGCCTCGTTGTCTTGTAGGTGCAGCCGTAACCGACGAAGTTTCCGGCGGGCAGCGTTTTGATCTGCACGATCTTTGCCTTCCAGGTCAAAACCGGTTTCAGCTCCGGTATTCGCAGGCTGCCCATCCGCGCAGAGAGGTAGGTCTCCTTCGAGGGCCAGAGGCCATACAGGCCGATCCCGGTCCGGAGCATCGTGAAGTGGGTCTTGGGAAACAGGATCGAGGCGGCGCTGCATGCGGTGTGTACCACCGGAGGATCGATGCCGAGACCCCTGATTTTTTCGAGGACCTCGCTGAAAAGCGTGAGCTGCCGTTCGGCGTATTCGTGGTTCAGAGTGTCCTCTATGTTCGCAAAATGGGTGGAGACACCCTCGAGGACCAAGCCATCTTTTCCCCTGATTTGTTTCACAAAACCTTCGACCTTTTCAGGAAGGACCCCCTGACGGGCTGTGCCTGTCTCGATCTCGAGGTGCACCCGAACAGGCTCTTTCTTTCCGGGAAGCGCTTCGATAGCGACGATCGTATCCCTGTTGAAAACTGTGAGCCTGAGCCCGGAGTCCCTCGCCTCTCCCAGCCGGGCTATCGGCACATGGCCCAGTACGAGCACCGGCCTCTCCACACCAAGCCTTCGAAGCTGGAGGCCTTCCTCGAGGGAGTTCACGGCGAACCAGTGCACAGAAGGCAGAAGGCCCGCCATCTGGCCTACGCCGTGTCCGTAGGCATTCGATTTCACCACCGCGCAGAGCTTTACGCCCTGCTTCGCGCCGCGAATCAGCTCTTTAGCGTTATGATCGGGAGCCTCTCTGTCGAGCTCCACCCATACGAGACTACTCATGATTGAAGCATACTATTTCAGCAGTATTGTTACAATAAAAATAATAATGTCACTACCCGGAAATGAACATGGAGTTAATGCGGTTTTCTCATAGATTTCATAGAAATCAGATTGCATAGCAAGGGGTCTAAATGATGACTTGGCAGCTGTAAAAAATAAAGTTTAAGGTGAGGAAAGCGCCATAAGCCACGTTACTTACAGTTTGCCGTTAGTCATGAGAAACGGGGATTGAACCCCCACATTTCTTAATATTTACGGTGATTTTCGAAAGGCTGCTCGGACTACTTCTCTCCCATGTACGGGTACCTGAAATCGCCCGGAGGGTCGAAGCTCTCCTTGATCGACCGCGGGGACGTCCATCTCAGGAGGTTTAGGATGCTGCCGGCCTTGTCGTTTGTACCGGAGGCGCGCCCTCCCCCGAAGGGCTGCTGTCCGACAACCGCGCCGGTCGGCTTGTCGTTGATGTAAAAGTTTCCCGCGGCATGACGCAGTATATCCAAGGCCTTTCTCACCGCCTCCCTGTCCTCCGACCATATGCATCCGGTAAGGCCGTAGGGTGAGGTCTCGTTGCACAAGGACAGGGTCCTGTCATACTCGGAGTCTTCGTACACCCATACTGTGAATATGGGCCCGAATATCTCCTCCTCCATGAGCCTTGATTTCGGGTCCCCGGTTTCGACAATCGTGGGCCAGACGAAGTACCCGATACTGTCGTCATACCGGCCTCCGAAGATGATTTTATAGTCAGGCGAACTCTTTGCAAGCTCTATATACTCCCTGTGCTTCCTAAAGGTATCACCGTCTATCACCGCGCCCATAAAGTTGGTGAAATCCTCGACATCCCCCACCCCGATCTCCTCGACGAGCTCTCCCAATCTCGCTTTCAGCCGTGGCCAGAGCGATTTTGGAATATACCCTCTCGAAGCCGCCGAGCATTTCTGTCCCTGGTACTCGAAAGCCCCTCTCACGACCCCCGCGGCAATCCGGTCGACATCCTTGAAGGACGGGTGAACAAAGAAGAAGTTTTTCCCGCCTGTCTCCCCTACTATCCTTGGATAAGAGCGGTATCCTTCTATATGCTCACCCACGACCCTCCACATACTCCTGAACACGCCCGTCGATCCGGTGAAGTGGACGCCCGCGAGATTAGGGTTCTCAAGCACACAAGGACCGAATTCCCTTCCCGGACCGGGGAGAAAGTTTATTACACCATCAGGGAGGCCTGCCAGCATTAAGAGCCTCATTATGTAGTAGCCCGAGAAGACCGCAGCCGAGGCGGGCTTCCATATCACTGTGTTTCCCATCAGGGCGGGAGCGGTGGGCAGGTTTCCGGCAATCGACGTGAAATTGAACGGCGTCACCGCAAACACAAACCCCTCGAGGGGCCTGTACTCCATACGGTTCCATGTCCCCGGAGACGAGTTCGGCTGATTCCTGTAGATCTGCGTCATGTAGTCTACATTGAAGCGGAAGAAATCCACAAGCTCGGCTGCTGAATCTATCTCCGCCTGAAAAACGGTCTTCGACTGATTCAGCATGGTCGCCGCATTGAGTGTATAACGGTATTCATTCGCCAGAAGCTGTGCAGCCCTGAGGAAGACAGATGCGCGGTCCTCCCACGGAAATCTACTCCACTCCTCCCACGCTTCCTTTGCCTCGCCGACTGCGAGCTCGATTTCATCGGCACCTGCTATGTGGTAGCGGGCGAGGATACGGCGGTGGTCGTGGGGGATCACAGCCCGGCCGAACGTTCCTGTACGAATCTCCCTTCCCCCGATGATGAGGGGGATCTCCAACTCCTCACCCTTCAGCTCCGCCAGCTTGGACTTCAGCAGTTCACGTTCTATGGTTCCTGGCGCATAGCTTCTCACAGGCTCATTAGAGGGCGGTGGAACGTCATACTCCGCGTTTGTCATGACCGGCTCCTTTCTGATGAGGGTGCTTTAACCCCCTTTTCTCACAAATCGCTGTAAATAGTCAGGGACGGGCGTTAAAGCTCCCTCGCTGCAAGGATTCGGGAGGGCCGCCGTTCAGTACTGCCCTGATTTATCACATGCCATATATCTTTTTCTCCTCCATGAATCTGTTAAAACGCTTCACATGGTCCCGGGCGATGAGGCGGGCCCTGTCTTTCCGCCCTCCTTCAATCGACTCGACGATATCGCACAGGTCCCGGTAGTTCTCCTCCATGATTTCTATTTTCTTCTCGAGAAAACGGTTATAGTACCGCACGATGTTATCATGAACCATCCGAAGCACAGATTCGTATACCTGGTTTCCCGCGATGTTCGCGAGCGCCATATGCAGCGAGTTGTCGACCTCTATGAAGTCATCCCAGCGGGACACTCCGTTCTCGAGATGGCGGCGGGCATCTTCGAGCAGCGTCTTCAGCCTCTCTATATCCTTCTTCTCAGCCCTCCCCGCCGCGAGGCCTGCGACAATCCCTTCAACTCCCTCCCTGAACTCCGCAAGGTCCCTCAGAGGGATTTTCTGGTACCGTATCAGGAGCGCGAGACTCTCGCTCACCTGATGGGTCGTGACCTCCTTTACAACAGGCCCTCCGTTTACTCCTGTCTTGATGGCGATAAGGCCCTTCTGTTCGAGGACCCTCAAGGCCTCGCGGAGGGTTCCCCTGCTGGTCTGAAAAATATCCTTCAGCTCTCTCTCCGAGGGAAGTCTATCGCCTGCCTTCAGTCTACCCTGCAGAATGGCTTCTTCGATCTGCCGGATCACATCCTGAAAGATTCTGCTCTGTTTTGCCTGCTGAAACATATTGTTCCTGTGTTATTTTATTAGAATGGTTTAACCATTTTATCATAACAAACATGCTTTGTAAACAGCAGTTTTTGTCCTATGCGGTTTGCTCATCAGGCTGCAGCTCTGACCCTTTCGACCAGCACAGAAACCGAATGGATTGTTCTCATATTTAAGAATGTTTTACGGTCTTACGTCAGGCCTTTCATACGCCGGAAGATTGCGGACTAGCAGGCTGCAGCTTTTACTATTTTGCCAAATACGAGGTCATTCTTAACTTTTGGCACGAAATTACACCAATATCGGACTGTAACCCCTAATGTGGACAAGCCACTTTCTTGGTGAAAATCAGTAGTAAGGTACTAAAACAGGAGCACAGGATGACGCAATTACCCACAACGAGCAAGGAGGATTTAATGCGGTTTTCTCATAGATTGCTGCAATCAGATTGCTGCAATCAGATTGCTGCAATCAGATTGCATAGCAAGGGGTTTCGATGTAAAAAATAATGTTTACGATGAAAAAAGCGCCTATGTGGTTTTCTCAACAGCCGCATAGCATCGGAGTTGAATGATGACCCGGTAGTATGTGATAATGACATGCAAAAATAAAGTTTATCGTTGAGAAAACCACAACGCCCCCAATTCCTGTGTGAGCCATGGGGGTTAACCCCCATGGCTTGTTGTTTGAAACTACATGAAAACATCGTGACCTGTCATTACACCCGTTCAGCCTTTAAGGCTGTCCGCTTCCGGATTAACCTATCGAATGATTTCACGTAACTTCCCAACAGAGCGGTATGTTTCCTGTGGTTTTTGAGAAAAGGGGGTTGATGTGCTTTGCAAACATGTTAAATCGTTGTGTAATATTTTTTTACAGTGACGGGCTACGAGCGGATATACAGCATAAATAAAACGAAACCTCTGCCCACTCATGTTCATGCAATCATGTTCATGATGAGCTGGTCCGCGAACTCCGAGCACTTCAGCGTCCTGGCGCCTTCCATGAGGCGAGCTAAGTCGTAGGTCACGGTCCGGTTCATAATGGTCCGCTCGAGACCTTTCACGATGAGGTCTGCGGCCTCGGTCCAGCCGAGGTACCGCAACATCATCTCACCTGAGAGGATCACCGATCCAGGGTTGACCTTGTCCTGGCCGCTGTATTTCGGCGCCGTACCGTGGGTGGCCTCGAATATCGCGTGCCCTGTGGTGTAGTTGATATTGCCGCCCGGCGCGATGCCGATGCCGCCAACCTGCGCGGCGAGCGCGTCGGAAATGTAGTCGCCGTTGAGGTTCATCGTCGCGATGACATCGAACTCATTCGGCCGTGTCAGAACCTGCTGCAGGAAGATATCGGCGATCACGTCCTTTATCAGGACCTTTCCCTCCGGCACGTCTCCCTTTACTTCGTCATATGACACACACTGACCGGAAAACTCCTCTCTGGCGAGCTCATAGCCCCATTTTCTGAATGCGCCCTCAGTAAACTTCTGTATGTTTCCCTTGTGTACGATGGTCACGCTTTTTTTTCCGTTGTCTAGGGCGTACCTTATCGCCGCGCGGACCAGCCTCTTCGAGCCTGTCACGCTTATCGGTTTGATACCCACCCCCGAGTCGGACCTGATCTTCCATCCGTACTCCCTGTTGCAGAACTCTATGAGACTCCGCGCCTCGCTGGTTCCCTCTTCAAGCTCGAGACCGGCGTATACGTCTTCAGTATTTTCACGGAAAACCACCATATCGACATTCTCGGGGTGCCTGACTGGGCTCGGCACTCCCTGAAACCATCGTACAGGCCTCAGGCACACGTACAGATCGAGGGTCTGACGGAGCGTTACAT
This sequence comes from Spirochaetota bacterium, assembly GCA_035527995.1. GTDB lineage: Bacteria > Spirochaetota > B62-G9 > B62-G9 > DRHN01 > JAFGTF01. The sequence continues at coordinate 7,206 of DATKZJ010000131.1, forward strand.
TGAGGCTCCTGAACCCTCCCCCGACCGGGGTAGTCAACGGACCCTTTATCCCGATGAGGTAATGTGAGAAAGCATCGATCGTGCTCTTAGGAAGCCACTCTCCTGTAAGCCTGTGACCCTTCTCACCGGCGAGCACCTCTTTCCAGACTATACTCCTCTTCCCTTTGTAGCTTTTTTCGACTGCACTGTCGAATACCCTCACCGCTGCAGCCCAGATATCAGGGCCCGTACCGTCGCCCTCTATGAACGGTATGACGGGATAGTCCGGAACGGCGAGCCCCCCCTTCTCTTTTTTGATCTTCGCACCCTGTTTCATCTCATGCGCCTTCCTGTCTGAGGTAGTTCAGCTTTCCCCCTGCGAGGATCACTGCTATTTCCTTGTTTGTGAGAGAGTGCTTGAGACCGATCTCTCTGTTCTTCGTTTTGTTTACGAGTAACAATCTCGCGCCTTTTTCCAGGAGCTTTCGCACCAGAGGGACAGCAACCTCGTCTCCCTCATCCAGAAGGTCGTACTCCCTCATATCCTCAAATATTAGCGGAACTATCCCGAAGTTTATGAGATTTGCCGTATGGATTCTCTCGAATGATTTTGCGATCACCGCCTTGACTCCCAGGCACATAGGGCAGATCGCCGCGTGCTCCCTGCTCGACCCCTGACCGTACGATTCCCCACCCACGATGATGTTTACAATGCCGTTTTTCTTGTTCTCGATCGCCCTCCGCGGAAACGACTCGTCCACCGGAGCGAACACGAACTCGGCATATTTCTGGATATTCGATCGGTACTTCAGCTTGTCTCCCGCAGGCATTATGTGGTCGGTCGTGACCTTGTCCCCGACCTTGATGGTGACGACTCCTTCGATATCAGGGCCGAGCGGCTCGTTCTCCGGCGGGTCTCCTATGTTCGGACCTCTTTCTATC
>DATKZJ010000132.1:0-10330 GCA_035527995.1 Spirochaetota bacterium
CGTATGCGGTCTCTCAAAACTGAGCAGCGTCTGGTGCCGTTGCCGGCACCGTGTCGAGCCTGTCGACATTAGGGATACTCCCTAGAAAGGAGGTGATCCAGCCGCAGCTTCCGCTACGGCTACCTTGTTACGACTTCACCCCAATCACGAGCCCCACCTTCGGCGGCTGCTTCCCAGAGGGTTAGCTCACCGACTTCGGGTGTTGCCAGCTCCCATGGTGTGACGGGCGGTGTGTACAAGGCCCGGGAACGTATTCACCGCAGCGTGGCTGATCTGCGATTACTAGCAATTCCGGCTTCATGAAGGCGGGTTTCAGCCTTCAATCCGAACTGGGACCTGTTTTGGGGGATTGGCTTTGCCTCGCGGCATCGCAGCCCTCTGTGCAGGCCATTGTAGCACGTGTGTCGCCCAGGACATAAGGGCCATGAGGATTTGACGTCATCCCCACCTTCCTCCGGATCGTCTCCGGCAGTCTCCTTTGAGTGCCCGGCCGAACCGCTGGCAACAAAGGACAGGGGTTGCGCTCGTTGCGGGACTTAACCCAACATCTCACGACACGAGCTGACGACAACCATGCAGCACCTGTGTGCATGTGCCAAAAGGCAAAGCCTGTTCTCACAGACTGTCATGTACATGTCAAGCCCTGGTAAGGTTCCTCGCGTATCATCGAATTAAACCACATGCTCCACCGCTTGTGCGGGCCCCCGTCAATTCCTTTGAGTTTCACCCTTGCGAGCATACTCCCCAGGCGGTGCACTTAATGCGTTAGCTGCGGCACAAGTGGGTTGGATACCACTTACACCTAGTGCACAACGTTTACGGCTAGGACTACCAGGGTATCTAATCCTGTTTGCTCCCCTAGCTTTCGCGCCTCAGCGTCAGTATCCGGCCAGGAGACCGCCTTCGCCACCGGTGTTCCTCCTGATATCTACAGATTTCACCCCTACACCAGGAATTCCGTCTCCCTCTCCGGTACTCTAGTATAGCAGTTTCGAATGCAGTTTCCGGGTTGAGCCCGGAGATTTCACATCCGACTTACTAGACCGCCTACACGCCCTTTACGCCCAGTGAATCCGAACAACGCTTGCCCCATACGTATTACCGCGGCTGCTGGCACGTAATTAGCCGGGGCTTATTCCTCAGGTACCGTCATCGGCAGAGTAGTTACTCACTGCCTTATTCTTCCCTGAGAAAAGAAGTTTACAACTCGAAAGCCTTCATCCTTCACGCGGCGTCGCTCCGTCAGGCTTTCGCCCATTGCGGAAAATTCTTAGCTGCTGCCTCCCGTAGGAGTCTGGGCCGTATCTCAGTCCCAATGTGGCCGTACACCCTCTCAGGCCGGCTACCCATCGCTGCCTTGGTGAGCTTTTATCTCACCAACAAGCTAATAGGACGCGGGCTCATCCTCAGACGGCACCATATACAGAGGGCGCCTTTGATACGGAAATCTTATGATTTCCGCATATTATGCGGTATTACCACTAGTTTCCTAGTGCTATCCCCTATCTGAAGGCAGATTACCCACGTGTTACTCACCCGTTCGCCACTTTCCCCTAAAGCAAGCTCTAGGTTCTCGTTCGACTTGCATGCTTAAGACACGCCGCCAGCGTTCGTTCTGAGCCAGGATCAAACCCTCCGTGATAATTAAATTTGGTAATTCTTACTGAATTGTCTCAAATTGTATCACAAATTGAATGATCTCTCCTCGAGGCCCTGCTATTAAGTTTTCAAAGAACGTTGTTTATTGAACGTGCCCGTTCGATAAACATGATTTTTGTGTGAACACGAGCGTCCACACTGCGCGTGAAAAAAACCTTGAGCACAAACTCAAGGCTTCGTCACTCTAGTTTAGCAAGACGAATTTAACCTTTCGCCAATATAAAGTCAAGCTTTTGTTTCAAATAATTGTTAAAAATATTCTGAAACAGTATCCGAGACTGTGCTTTATAATCATATACTATAGCATCTCATATAAAGAATGTAAAGCATTAATCTTCCCGCCCGGTACCTCCATTTGTTTCACCCCCACCATACGTTTTTCTACAGAAATGCCCTTAAAGAGCCGTTTTTTAGCTCCCAGATCATTGTCCTTTCCACGGACAGCTCTTCGTACCCCTCCACTACCCTCTTTATGCTCTGTTTCGGCCCCAGCCTGATGAATACTGCTTCCCCCCTTATTTCATAGAAGGGTTCGGGCTCATGCCCGAGTTCATCCCCGGGTTTATCCCCGGGCTCAGCCCGGCACCGGCCGTCCGCCTTGTTCCCATGGTACAGGATCCCTTGGGATAAGATCCTTTGGGGTAGGATCCTCTGGACACGGGCCTCTATCGATTCCCCTTTCGGAGCCGGGAGAGCGATTCTGTAATCGTGATAAAATTCGCTTCCCGCAACAGATCCTTTTCTGTAGGAAACCGCAGCATTCTTAATTCTGACGGAAACGTCCAACAGGCTGTTGTACCTATTGATGAAATCCTCAACAGGCATCTCCTGCTCAAGAAGGGCCTCGCCAAGCTCACAGGTTGATTCCAGGCCAAGCGGAAGCGGGAAGGGAAGGACAAGCCTCGGCTTCGGGTTGAACCCTTCGGAATACCTGAACGGAATCTCCGCCCTTTTACCTATTCTAAGGAGGTACCCTACAAGATCGAGGTGGGAGATAAACCTGAATTCACCGGTCTTTGTAAACCGAAAGAGAATCCTATACTTAAGACCAGGCTGCGTTTTTTCCCTGCCAGCGAAAACCGTACGGGTTTCCCTGACGGAGAAACCCGTACGGGTTTCTACCTCTCTCCCTTTTTTATCGGCCGGATCCATCCCTATTCGAGCATCGCAGACGCCGCACCCGGCACATCTTCCTTCTCTGCACTCATCGGTGGTCTTTTTTCCGCCTGCCTTCCTTTTCTCCTCCCTTAAGAACCGCTGCGCAACACCACAATCCATGAAATCCCAGGGGAGCCTCTCCTTCTCACCAAAGCCGAGGCAGATTTTCTCCTCTATCCCCAGACGCTCCATGGCTTCTCTCCAGATCCCATAGTCGAACAGCTCGTCCCAGGAGCTGAACCTCTCACCCTCCCTGTAGGCCTCATGCACCAGGGCCCCGATTCTCCTGTCTCCTCTCGAAAGAACACCCTCTATGAGGCTCATGCGGGGGTCCTGGAACTTGACATTCACCCGTGATTTCCTGAAGCGCTTTCGAAGCTCCTCGATAAACCGGTTCCCCTCTTCGGCACTCAACTGCTTTTCCCGCTCAAACGGGGTGTGAGGCTTGGGCACAAAGGCGGACACGTTGAGGTTAATCGAAAGTCTTTTCGAGATCCCGAGAAGATCATCTACGAAGTCATGAATATACTCGTCATCTTTTTGTGCCATTGGAAGCCCGATCATGAAGTAGAGCTTTACATGCCGCCACCCTGCCTGTACAACCCCCTCGACTATTTCCTTAAGCTGGGTTGTGTCTATCGGCTTGTTGAGCCCTCTCTGCACACCGGGGTCCGCGCTCTCAACGGCAAAGGTAAGCCCGCTCTTTCGCACCTTGCCGATCTTGTTCAGGATGTCGATGTTTGTGCTGTTTACCCTCAGAGAGGGCAGAGAGAGCGACACCTTCTTCTCGGAAAAACACTCCGTGATGATAGAAACGAGCTCCTTCAGGCATGAGTAGTCTCCTATACTGAGCGAGAGGAGGGAAACCTCGTCGTATCCGGTATTTCTTATCGTCTCTTCAACGATCCGAAAAAGACACCCCAGGCTTCTCTCCCTCACAGGCCTGTAGGTGTAGCCCGCCTGACAGAACCTGCACCCGTTGCCGCACCCCCTCGATACCTCGATGCATGCCCTGTCCTGTACGATCTTTATGAGTGGTACGATAGGTTTTTCGGGGAAAGGCAGCGTGTCGAGATCGGGCTCGATTCTTCTTCGAACCGTCTTGTCGACTTCTGTGAACAGGCGGCCCTCGGTTTCAGTCTCATCGTAGAGCGCGGGAACATACGTAAAGTCGAACCTGTTTATTTCCGACAGCACCCTGTTTTTGCTCTCCCCCTTGAGGTGAAAAATCAGGTCAAGAAGCTCGATGATCGCGACCTCGCCGTCACCGAACATAAAAACATCTATGTAGTCAGCGATGGGTTCGGGGTTTGCCACTGACGGTCCCCCGGCGATTATGAGCGGATCCCCGTTGCCCCTCTCCTTCGAGAAAAGCGGAATTTTACCGAGGTCGAGAATGCCGAGGATATTTGTATAGAGAAGCTCGGTCCCCACCGAAAAGCCTACGACATCAAAATCGCACAAAGGCGTGAAGGTCTCGAGCGAGAAGAGAGGCACACGGTTGTCCCTCAGCTGCTTCTCGAAGTCTATCCAGGGAGAAAAGACCCTCTCGCAGTAAAAGTTATCCACCCGGTTAACCGCATCGTAGATTATCCGGACCCCGAGATTGGACATGCCGATCTCGTATACGTCCGGATAGGAAACAGCCATTCGGATATCGACCTTCTCGGGATCTTTTCTTACACTATTGGCCTCATTTCCTATATACCTTGCTGGCTTGGCAACGCGGGGCAGCAGCGGCCTTACCTTCTGGAGTATCGATCGATCTATCGGACATACCTCCTCGATTCGATATTAAAGAGCAGAGATGCGCCCACAATCGATGTGATGAGGAAGGAGCCGCCGTAGCTGAGGAAGGGAAGAGGGATGCCTGTGATAGGCATGAGCCCGATGGTCATCCCTATGTTGATGATGATGTGAAAGAGGAACATGCCTACTATTCCAGAGGCGACAAGGCTCCCGAATCTGTCCTTTGCAGTGAGGATGACCATGATCCCTCTGTATATAAAGACGCTGTACAGCACGAGGATAAAAAAGGACCCGACAAACCCCCACTCTTCCGCAAAGATGGAAAAGATGAAGTCCGTGCTTCTCTCAGGCAGGAACCCGAGCTGACTCTGGGTCCCGCCTAAGAGCCCTTTCCCGAAAAGCCCCCCTGCCCCCACGGCGATCTTCGACTGTATGATGTTGTATCCCGATCCGTACGGATCTATAGTCGGTTTCAAAAAGACGATAAGCCGCTTCCTCTGATAAGGCTTGAGGAACTTCCCCAGCAGCGCGGCGAGCACGAGCCCCGCGAAGAATATGAGGAAGATGCTCATTGCCTTGAAGAAGATATCCTTTTTCGTAACCTTGTAGAGAATAAAAAAGATGAACGAAAGCGCTCCGAAGATCGCCGCCACGAGGAGGACGATCCTCGTATCATCGAGGGTCTGAAAGAAGGCGATCGATTCCGATCCCGTGAGTGACGAGAAGGTCACGAGAAGGGGAAGTACTATCGCGATGCCGAATATTATCAGTAGTGATACGAGATGGGCGAACCTTATCCCTGAAAAGAAGAGCATCGTTAAAACGATTGGAATGTATACCAGCGCAGTCCCGAAATCAGGCTGCAGAAGAATGAGCCCCAGGGGAACTGCAACGATGGCAAGAGAGGCAAGCACCTGCCGCAGGGTCTTTATCTCTTCCCCTATCCTGTCGAGATACCGTGCGAGCACGATGATGATCCCTATCTTCACAAACTCGGACGGCTGGAAGCCAAGCCCGCCGAAAAGGGTGATCCAGGACTTCGCACCTCTCACCCTCTTGCCGAGGAGGAGAGTTGCGCCGAGCAGAAGGAGGCTGACGATGTAGATAAAGACCGTATATTTCCCGAGCTTCTGGTAGTTGATGAAGAGGAGCAGTATAAAGATGACGCACCCGGATACCGCCCAGTATATCTGTTTTATATGCTCGTTCTCCTGGGAACCGGTCGCGCTGGTCCCCCTCCCTGCGCTGTATATGGTGAGGATCCCCAGCACGGTAAGAACTATAAACGAGAGGATCAGTCCATAATCAAACCTCAGCTCTCGCGGGAACTCTCTTCTGCTCATACAGGTACCTATGCCCCCCTACTCATCGTTCTTTTTCTGCTTCGCGAGCTGGCTTCTCGCCTTCCATATATTCCTCCTCGCGGTGGGAATATCGCTTTTTCCGAATATCGCTTCCACAATCTCTGCAACAATAGGAGCCGCAATCTCACTTCCGGCGCCGCCCTGCTCTACTATTGCGGTGATGCTGATAATATCCTGCGCAGATCCGGGGTCGTCAGACCTCGTGTCTGAAGACACAAGGTCTGACGACTCCGGCTGATATGGGGCGTATGCGGTGAACCAGGAGTGGGTCTCGGGACCCGAAATCTCGGCACTCGAGGTTTTACCCGCCAGCTCCGTGGACAGCACGGCCCCTCCCCACCTCGCAGTACCATGGGTGACTACACCTCTCATTGCCTGCTTCATGAACTCGAAGTGCCTTCTGTCGATCTTGCTGTCGATGAGTACCCGCGGCTCCCTGTTATAGGTTATCTTTCCGCTCTTCGCAGAGATGATCTCCTTCACAATAAACGGCTCCATAAGGATACCGTCATTCACGATGAGGTTGGTGACGAAGTCCAGCTGAAGCGGTGTTACAAGCAGGTATCCCTGGCCGATGGCGAGGTTCAGGGTATCACCGTCGTACCATATGTCCTTTACGCTTTCACGCTTCCAGTCAGGACTCGGCACAATGCCCTCCATCTCGCCCATGAGGTCGATCCCCATCTTCCTTCCGAGACCGAGTCTCTTTGCATACTGTGATATAAGGTCCGGGCCGAGCACAAGGGAGGTCTGGTAAAAATAGGAGTCACAGGATTGCGTTATTGCCTTGTAAAGGTCTGCCTTTCCATGGTTCGTCCAGCATGAGAAAAACCGGTTTCCCAGCTGGTATCCGCCTCCGCACGTATACACCTTTTCAGGCGGGACCTTTCCCGAATCCAGGATCGCGAGCGCAACAACAAGCTTAAAGATGGACCCCGCAGGGTATTGCGCCTGTATGACACGGTTGAGAAACGGCTTCCTGTTGTCCAGGGTGAGCGCTTTGAAATACTCTGTGTTGTCTTTCGAGACAAACAGATTGGGGTCGAACCTCGGATAGGAGACCATAGCCAGGACCTCACCTGTTTTCGGTTTTGAGATCACAACCGCTCCTGTCCTCTCCCCGAGAACGCTCTCGGCAATGCGCTGGATGTCCTTGTCTATTGTCAGCACGACGTTGTTTCCCGGGGCTGGTTCCGCACCCCGGTCGATGATTTCAGCGGTGAGCTGGTTTTTCGCGTCGACTATCCTCCGTATGTACCCGTCCTTCCCGCGCAGCCTCGTATCGTAGACTTTTTCAATCCCGCATTTCCCCACGATGCTCTCGATGTTGTACCCCTTGTCCGCATGCTGGAAAAGCTCCATCTCGTCTATCAGCCCGACATACCCGAGGACATGAGAGAGAAGGTCTCCGTAAGGGTAAACCCGAATCGGCAGACTCTTCCAGTACACTCCCGGAAAATCACGGTTGTGCTCCGCCAGAAAGACGATATCCTGAAACGGCACATCTGTCTTGATCATATATGAGCCGAACTTGGAGTAGTTCTTCTTCTTTATCCCGTTAAGGATATCCTCCTTACTCAGTTCGAGCAGCAGGGCGAGCACTTCTATGAGATGTTCTTTTTCCGCCTCATCTTTCGGAAGATTCTGCGGCACGATGGTGACTGCGAAAGACCTGCGGTTATAGGCGAGAATCGACTTCCCGCTTCGATCGTATATAACACCCCGTATCGCAGGGAGTATCGAGAACTGCTCACGGTTTGTCTTTGCGCGAAGCTCGTAATCCGGTCCTCTCACTATCTGCAGGGAAAAGAGGACAGAGAGGATGATGAGGAAAAAAATAATCGGAACTGCTGCGAAGATATAGATCCTCCGCCTGTAGCCCTCTTTCGTTTTCGTTTCAACCGGAACGACTGCCATACTAATCTGCTACCCTTTTCTGTATCCTCGTAATTATTAAAAACAGCACGGGAGAGAGAAGGCCGTTCATGACCGCCTCCAAAAAGACCCTGCCTCCTAAAAAGTACCCGAAGTATCCGGGCTTGAGAAATATAGCTGCGAGCATACTCAAGATAGCCGCCTTTGCTATCGTCACGGCAAAGAGGAGGGTAATGGTGATGAGCGCGTTCTTCCCGTATACCCTCTGGCCTACAAGGCCGATTCCGTACCCCATGATGGTATAGGTAAAGGCAAAGAGTCCGAGAAGGCCTCCTGAGAGTATATCCACGACAAATCCAGTCAGAAACCCAAGAACCTGGCCCGTTGTGGGCCCGGTGAGAAATGCCGCGATACATACGATGATGAGTACGAAATCGGGCGCAACATCCTTTATGCTGAGCTTGTCGTAGAGCGAGGTTGACTGAAAAAAGACAGCAAGCGCGATGAATATGATGAATACGACGAACCTTTTCACGTAACTAGTGATCCTCTGCTGTTTTAGAACTCAATATCGCTGAAGTAATCTTCCGTTACACTCTTCGTTATTATATATACTTCCTCGAGCCTTCCGAAGTCGACTTTGGGCCGTACCTGGGCCTCTTGAAATATCCCGTAGGTCTTCTTCGAGACGGATACAACCTCGCCTATGAGAATTCCCTTCGGGAAAACCCCTCCCATTCCGGACGTGACCACCGAGTCTCCGTAGCTGATATCGGCCCTTCTATCGATATACTGGAGGAGGCACTGCTCGGACACAGGGCTCTGGCCGACAAGGAGCCCCGAGTATCTCGTGTCTTTCAACATCGCGCCGAGGTAGTTCGACTGATCGTTAAGCGGCTGGATCCTCGCAGAGTATATCTGCACGTCGATCACCTTTCCGACAACACATTTCTTCCCGTCCTGGTACGCCACGACCGGCATCCACCTCTCTATCCCGCTCTCCTTCCCGCGGTTTACGATGATCGTTTTGTACAGGTTCTGCGGAGATTTGGCCACGACCTCTGCAATCACTGTCTCGTATTCGAGCTCGGACTGTATCCCGATGAGGTTCCGCAGCCTTTCGTTCTCCCTCTTTATCTCCTCGAACTCGTACTGGGTCCGCTTGTACTCGTCCAGGAGAGTCTTCGTGGCCGCGAGTTCCCCCTTGAGGTGCTTGTTATTCTTGATACTGGTAAAAAAGTCCTTTACGAAGGAGATGGACTTGACGCCTGAGTACTGGAAAGGAAATGCAACTGCGTATGCCACTGATTTAAACCTGATGGTAACACGAGTCTGGGAGAACCCCATGAAGGTGAAGGAGATGAAGAGAAGAACCGCGAGAATAATGAGGTCTCTGTGCCGAGAGGACTTTGCCATACGCATACGCTTTCATGAGTAGTGAGCTTTGGATTGAGAGGTCAGCCCATGACCTGTTGCAGCCGGCCAGGGGCCCATGCCTTTACTCTCATATATTCTTCAGATACTTCAGTTCCTCCAGGAACTTTCCGGCGCCGAGAACGACACAGGTGAGCGGGTTCTCGGCCAGTATCACGGGTACCCCTGTCTCCTTGCTTATGAGCTTGGGAAATCCCTTCAGGAGCGATCCTCCTCCTGTCATGACCACGCCCCGCTCGACTATATCAGCAGCGAGCTCCGGCGGAGTCTGATCGAGTGTCTTCTTTATCTCCTCCAGTACCATGTTGGTAGGCTCCTGCAGAGCCTCCCGTATCTCGACAGAGTCTATCGTCAGGATTCTCGGGAGCCCTGAGATAGAATCCCTCCCCCTGATTTCATTGGTCAGAATCTCCTTTTCCGGGTAAACATTTCCTATCGTGATCTTTACCTCCTCCGCAGTGCTCTCACCGATCACGAGGTTGTGTATCTTCTTCATATGGTTTATTATTGCCTCGTCAAACTCGTCTCCCCCTATCCTTATCGCGTTGGAGACGACCATTCCTCCGAGGGAGATGACGGAAATTTCCGAGGTTCCGCCTCCTACATCGATCACCATGTTTCCAGCCGGCTCCTGGATGGGGATGTTCGCTCCGATCGCAGCAGCGAGTGACTCCTCTATGAGATAGATCTCCCGTGCGCCCGCCTGAACGGCGGATTCCCTTACCGCCCTCTTTTCGACCTCTGTGATACACGACGGAATTCCGATGACAACCCTCGGCTTCACCAGAGCCTTTCGATTGTGCACCTTCTGGTAAAAGTACTTGATCATCTTTTCAACGGTCTCGAAGTCCGAGATCACTCCATCCTTCATCGGCCGTATTGCGATTATCTCTCCCGGGGTCCTCCCCAGCATCCGCTTTGCCTCCTGCCCAACCGCGAGGACCTTCTTTGAAGCGTTGTGAACTGCCACGACTGAGGGCTCTGAGAGTACGATCCCCTGTCCTCTCACGTATACGAGCGTGTTCGAAGTTCCGAGGTCGATTCCGATATCATTTGACCATGCCCCCCACATCTTGCCAAATACCATATAT
>DATKZJ010000133.1:0-7775 GCA_035527995.1 Spirochaetota bacterium
GACGAAGAAGAGGGCCCTGTTTCCGGGAAGGATCTTGACTTCCATCTCGGACCCGACCACTATCGCTTTGTCCTGCAGGGCGGGAACAAGCTGAACAGTACCCGATTCCTCGCTGAAAACAAATCGTGTCCATTCAAGACCCTCGGGCTTATTCCGCTTCGCAGAAACTTCGACTTCTTCAGAGTCGGCATCAGTCGATTGTGATTCGGAGGCGACCAGCCACTCGTCCTCGCTCTGCCTCATCCAGAACGACAGCGGGCCGATCCGCCAGCAGTACTCGGTGTCCCTCTCTAAAGTTACGGGCTCCCAGAGCTTCAATCGACTCTCCTCTTAAAACCGTTTAAATATTATATGACAAGTATCAGCCCCCGTTGACACTAAAAGTATCAGCGAGTGTTTACAGTTACAGAGATTATTCAATATCCTAATAATTCTATGAGAATCAACCCTTTAAGAGTCAGGTAAGGGTTAATTTTCAAGGGGTGTCTAATTATCATTTTAAGTGTCAACGCTAGGTGATATATATCAATTATAACATACTTTTGGATTTTTCAACAGGAAGGTTACGCATTTTTCTCGATGCTCTTGTGCTTTTGCTGCAGACTGAAATACAGCGGTAAGCTGAGAAAGAAGGGGAGGATATAAAAGGATATACGAAAGAGGATAATAGCGCTAAGTGCAGTTTCCAGGGGGACTCCAAGGGCCACGAAGACGATGGCCATCGAACCCTCCATCGTACCCGCTCCGCCCGGTATCATCGATAGAATGCCGATAATCTGACCTATCGAAAAGCCTATGATGAGAAAATCAACCGGTATATGATAATTAAAGGCACTAAAGCAGAAATACATCACACCGAGCCAGAAGCACCAGTCGACCACCGTCACGATGAAGAGCGTAATAAAATAACCCGGTTTTTTAATAAGCTTGAAGAAGCCGACGTTGAAATCGTTTAAAAAGTCTTTTGCCCACTGCTCCTCTATCCTGAACTTTTTCGAGAATATCCTCATGATCCTGTTGAGGAAACGAACGAAGAGAGTTGATGCTTTTTTTTGAAATGCTTTCCAGAAGACGGCAAGGTATAAGCCGGTTATGAGAAGAAAGAATAGTGAAATGGCGAATATGATAGCGGTAAGGTGTATGTTCCCTTTCTCCCTTTGGATCAGCAGAGCTACGAAACCTACGAGGAGAAGAAGGTCGAAGAGGATATTGAAGAAGATAAATTGCAGAACTCTGGAAAGGGTCGCTATCTTAGGGGAGATGTCATGATGGTCGAGAACGTAGATCTGTGTGGCAAATGGAGTGAGGCCTCCGAGGGAGACGAGGTAGCCGAATGCATTGATGATGAAAGAGTATTTCAGTGATGAAAGAAGAGGGAGTCGTTCATCGAAGACGAGGAGGGAGAGCTTTGTAAAAATGCCTTCCAAGAGATACACGGTGAATGTACACCCGACCGCAACAAGGAAGAAGGTGAGGTCTATGCTGACGAAGTGGTTCTTGAACTTTTTCAGGTTTGTAAAAGCAAAGAGTATCCCGAGAACAATAATGAAGGCTGTCAGGTACTGCAGGGTCCTCTTCACGTTCTTTTTCGAGACGGATGCCATCACTATCCTGCGAGTGTGTTATGTAAAGAGAATTCATGATTACGGCAATAATAATTAGTGTTTTTTTATTGAGAAGTCCATAGAATTTTATTATTTAAATATATAAAATATATATTGACATTTTTCCTTGTAGTTTTTTAATTGAATCGGGTTTAAATTCATTAAATACGGGAGTTATATTTTATCTTATGGTACGTCGGGCAGGTTTTTTTATGATCCGTGTGCAGATGAATCTCCCCGGAAGAATTGGATGTTCGTTTGGACTCTAGTAATACTTCTTGTCCATAAGGAGGTTTGATGAGCAGTGAGGATTTTTTAAAGAAGCAGGTTCACCATATTGATATAAAAGAGTTCAACGCTGTGCCACTGATGGAGCAGTTCGAGCATATGGCGTTTCAGGCGAGAAACCTCGCACGTGCCGCCCGCATATACGACGAGATGCTGTCTCACAACGCCTGCACGGTTATCCTCTGTCTCTCAGGCTCGCTGTTTTCAGCGGGCCTCAAGAAGGTGGTTTCAGACCTCGTTTCTCTCAATATGGTTGATGTTATCGTATCGACCGGCGCAGTTATCGTTGATCAGGATTTCTTCGAGGCCCTGGGGTTCAAACACTACCAGGGAGCCGTGACTGCCGACGACGGCCAGCTTATGAGAAACCATATAGACCGAATATACGACACATACATCGATGAGGATGAGCTGAGGATCTGCGATAATACTGTGAAAAAGATAGCGGACGGTCTCAGGCCGGGTGCCTACTCATCGAGAGAGTTCATACGGATTATGGGAGAGTATCTTACCGAGGAAGATAAAGGAAAAGGATCTGTGGTTCGCGCAGCCTATACCAACGGGGTTCCGGTATTTGTCCCCGCCTTCTCGGATTCCAGTGCCGGTTTCGGTCTGATATCTCATCAGTGGAAGCAGGGTTCGGGCCCCAAGGTATCGATCGATTCGGTGAAGGATTTCCTCGAGCTCACCAGGATAAAGATCGCTTCAAAAGATTCAGGACTCTTGATGATCGGTGGCGGTGTGCCCAAGAATTTTGCACAGGACGTAACGGTCGCTGCCGAAATCATAGGCAGGGATGTTCCGATGCACCGGTATGCGGTCCAGATCACGGTGGCCGATGAGCGGGACGGAGGGCTTTCCGGGTCGACCCTAAAAGAGGCGCACTCCTGGGGCAAGGTCGACGAAGGGAACGAGCAGCTCGTCTTCTGTGAAGCCACGATCGGGTTTCCTCTTATTGCGAGCTACGCATACCACCGAGGCCGCTGGAGAAACCGGAGCCAGAAAGACTACAACACGCTGCTGGATAAAGGGAGGAACGAAAGAGAATGATTCCAAGAATGGCCTTTGCAACGAAAGGGGTCGGTATACACAAGGACCGTCTTTCATCATTTGAGGTCGCCTTGAGGAATGCGGGGATAGAGAAGTGTAACCTTGTTTACGTTTCGAGCATCTTTCCCCCAAACTGCAGGCTCTTGTCCAAAGAGGAGGGGCTCTCCTATATAAAGCCCGGCGGGATTACCCATTGCGTGATGGCAAGAAACGATACGAACGAGCCCAACCGTCTCGTGTCGGCTGCGATCGGAATCGCCATGCCCAAGGACCAGACGTACTACGGATACATATCGGAGCACCACTCGTTCGGCCAGAAGGCCAAGATCGCGGGGGATTACGCAGAGGACCTTGCCGCTACGATGCTCGCAACCACACTCGGCATACCGTTCGATCCTGACCAAGCGTGGGATGACAGGAAAAAAGTGTACCGTGCGAGCGGTCATATTTTCAAGACTCAACATATGCGTCAGACTGCAGAAGGGAACAAGGACGGGCTGTGGACGACGGTGATCGCGGCCTTGGTTTTTATTCTTTGAAGCTATGAAAAGAAACTATCTGAATCTGCCGGAATCGTTTTGCGCCTACGAAGAGGCGAAAATAGCTGTCGTTCCCGTGCCGTTTGACAGGACGAGCAGCTGGATCCGAGGCTCGAGGAAGGGGCCGGAAGCAATCATCAGGGCATCACGCTACCTCGAGCTCTACGATATAGAGACGGGTTCGGAGGTATACAGGGAGGGGATTTGTACACGGCCTCCAGTGAAGGCTTCCTCCTCCGGTTCGATGATAGCAAAGGTCCGTTCCGCAGTGAGCGGCCTTCTCGAAGATAAGAAGTTCATTGTCGTTCTCGGGGGTGAACATTCGGTTTCAATAGGCGCCGTGGGAGCGCACGCCGAACGCTATAAAGAGATGACCGTTCTCCACCTCGACGCTCACACCGACCTGAGAGGCTCTTACGAGGGAAGCAGGTACAGCCATGCGTGTACCGTGGCAAGGATAAGTGAGCTCGTCGATAGAGTCGTTTCCGTGGGAATACGGAGCATGGACTCAACAGAGGTCGGGAGCATCATGACAGACCGGGTTTTTTTTGCGCGTGACATAAAGGTCTCTCGCAGCTGGATTGACGAGGTAGTTCGGGGGCTCTCCGAAAGAGTGTACGTGACCCTCGATCTCGATGTCTTCGATCCTTCAGTCCTCCCGTCCACAGGAACGCCGGAACCGGGGGGACTCGACTGGTATGAGGTGACAGGGCTTCTGAGAGAGGTGGCCCTGCAGCGGGAGGTCGTGGGGTTCGATGTCGTCGAGCTCTGTCCGTCGAGGATAAAGGCATCCGATTTTATCGCTGCGAAGCTCATATACAAACTTCTGAGCTACAGGTTCAGGAGTGCAGGATAAAGAGAGGAAGCAATGATGGCACAGTTCACGCAGGTTTTCGATAATTGGACATTATCCTGGGTAATACTTCCCCTCCTCATATTCTGTGCACGCATTTGCGACGTTTCAATCGGGACGATAAGAATTGTCTTCGTCTCCCGCGGCCAGAAGCTTATCGCTCCCCTGCTCGGTTTTTTCGAGGTCCTCATCTGGCTTCTGGCAATCGGGAAGATCATGCAGAACCTTACAAACGTGTTGGCTTATCTCGCCTACGCAGGCGGGTTCGCTACAGGAAACTTCATCGGTTTATGGATAGAGGAAAAACTCGCAATGGGCACAGTAATCATCAGGATCATCACGAAAAAGGACGCATCCGCGCTCTCTAAAAAGCTGAAATCGATGGGGTTCGGCATCACGAGTATCGACGCCGAGGGAAACGAAGGGCCCGTAAATATAGTCTATTCCGTAATCAAACGCAGCGACCTCATAGCGGTGATCGGGTTGGTGGAGAAGTACAATCCAAAGGCGTTCTACTCCATAGAGGATGTGCGGGCGGTACGCGAGGGTATCTTTCCTTTAAAGAGAACTTTTTATGGAAGAAAATATTTGAGGATGGAGAGAAAGCGTCGAAAAGGGAAGTAATGGAAGCAGGATACTGCTATATTATATTGTTGTGCATCTGAGGTAGAAAGGAGGGCTTGCCCAGTGTTTTCTAACGATGATGCGCAGTGGAAGGCGGGAGTAGTATCAGACAAGGCCTTCAAGAGAAATCTCCACTCCATGGTGAACACCTATCTCAGGCTGAGGGGTGAACGGAGAGCCGGACGGTCCATGCAGTACTATCCCGTTCCCTACGGGGCATCGAAGCGCAAAATCAAACGCAGCGCTTAAAATCATATGATGATAAGCGCTGCACGATCCTGTATCACAGATAGTATTTAAAACGACCATTGCCGTTCAGCGGTACAAACCCTCTTATAGATACCATCACGCCTGGATAGAGCGTGTTTTTTTCTATCCTGGCTTTTGTATCGGCCGCCTTTGAAATTTTGTATTTGACGTATGATAATTATTCAATTATCCTGTACATAATCAGTTCTTAAAGCTTGTTTATAGTAAATTCGGATATATATAATAAGCAATCATAACCTACTGGACCCGGAAGAGAGAGGGGGTGAGAGCTCTTTGGCTGTTGTAAAGGTAGAAGAAGGGGAACCTATTGACAAGGCGCTCAAGAGATTCAAGCGGGAGTGTGAACGAGATGGAATCCTCAGAGAGTGGAAGAAGAGGGCCTACTATGAGAAGCCTGCCACGCAGCGCAAGAACAAGAAAAAAGCTGCTGAAAGGCGCAGGCTCAAGAAGGTCAGAAAGATGCAGATGAGAAAGAGGTATTAACTCTTTTTTTGCGTACTAAAACCCCTTATAAACTAATAAGGGGTTTTTTATTACGCACAAAAACATCCCTATGGCAAAAGAAAAAGCAGTCGTCATAATGGGACTCGGGCTCCATGGCGGTGGTGTCGGAGCAGCCAACTACTTCATCGAAAAGGGATACAGGGTAACGATCACGGACCTGAAGCCCGAGGAGGAGCTGAAGGAGAGCATAGAGCGGCTGAAGCCGTCCGAAAAACTCCGTTTTATCTTTGGCAGACACGAGTACGAAGATTTCCGGACCCCCGACCTTGTGGTAAAGAACCCCGCAATTCCCCGGAACTCCCCCTATATTTCATTTGCGCGGAAGAACGGCGTCCCGGTAGATTCCGACATCGGCATCTTTCTGGAGCTCGTCAAGGACCGCACCCGAAACATAATAGGCATCACAGGCACAAAGGGAAAATCAACAACATCCGCCTTGATATACGAAACACTCAAGAAAAAGTTTATAAACCCCATCCTCTGCGGCAATATCACGGTGTCCGTTTTCGACGTTCTTAAAAGCATCGAGAACGATTCATACCTCGTCATGGAACTCTCCAGCTTTCAGCTCGGCGACATTAAAGATAAACGATACTCTCCGAGGATCGGGGTATTCACCTCGTTCATGGAGGATCATCTGAACTACTACCGGACCATGGACGACTATTACGAGGACAAGGCCGTTGTGTACCGCTGGCAGCGTCCGGGAGATGTGCTCGTTTATGGACGGGACACAGATCTTACCCGTCTCATACGGCCGAACGATGGGGTAGGGGTGTATACTTTCGGGCTCGATCCCGATTTCGGCGGGCGAGGCGCTTTCATAAGGGACGGAAAGATATTTTTCCGTAACGCAGAAAAAGAAGTCGAAATAATAAGAATAAAGGATGTACGGCTGCCAGGCAGTCACAACCTTTACAACGTCCTTGCCGCGGCCACGGTCGCCTCGATAGAAACAGTGTCTCCATCGGCGATTGCAGAAGCGGTGTCCGGGTTTCAGGGACTCGATCACCGTCTCGAGTGGGCAGGAGAAAAGAACGGCGTTACATTTTATAACGATTCCGCTGCGACCAACCCAGATGCGGTTGTCATGGCAATTAAAAGCTTTAGCTCACCTGTGACCCTCCTTGCAGGAGGGTCAGACAAAGGACTCTCCTTGAAAACACTTGTGGGCATTATTAACTCTGATGTTTTTCAGCTCGTGCTGCTTGAGGGCAGCGGGACCGCTCGCCTCATAGAGGAGGGCTTGCTGGAGGGGTATGAGGTGTATGGTGATATCGGAGAGGCCGTCCGCCACGCATACAGTGTTACAGAGCCGGGAGGGATTGTGCTCCTCTCCCCCGGTTTTGCGTCGTTCGGAATGTTCAAGAACGAGTTCCACAGGGGAAACGAGTTTAAAAAGGCTGTAAAAGAGATCACTGCCGAGGAGTAGGGTATGATACAGGGCAGAAACGCTTATGAAAAGAAACTCATCGGTTTGATGGAGCAGAACGGCCAGTTCCACCTCCTGCGGTTCTGGGACGAGCTGAACGATGCTGGAAAAGATCTCCTCATCGGAGACCTGAAAAAGATCGATTTCAAGCTTTTTAAGAGATTTCTCGATATCGAGGATGAGGTTGCATCGAAAAATAGGGATGTAAGCCTCCCCCCTGTGATAGAGATTCCAAAGTCATCGGCCCAGAAAAAAAGAGAGAAGGAGGCGTTCGAGGTCGGCTGCAGGCTGATAGGAGAATCGAAGCTCGCCGTATTCACCGCAGCGGGTGGACAGAGCTCACGGCTCGGGCTCGATTATCCGAAAGGGGCCTACGGTGTCACTCCGATCAAAAAGAAGCCCCTTTTTCAGGTTTATGCGGAGAAGATCAGGTATATGCAGGACAGGTTCGGTGTTGGGATCCCGTGGATCATAATGGTAAGTGAGACAAACAGGGAGCAGACGAGAGAGTTTTTCGAGTCCAACGGCTTTTTCGGGCTGAAAATCGACCGGGTAAGGTTTGTGGAGCAGGGAGGGTTTCCGGCGTACGACCCTTCAGGAAAGATATTCCT
>DATKZJ010000134.1:0-3766 GCA_035527995.1 Spirochaetota bacterium
TCTTCTACAACGGCTTATAACATGGTCTGTACAGAGTACAGACCATGTTAGATGATGACAGAACTATCAGGGGTACGGCAAGGAGAATGATAAAATGGTCCAGATTTTCGATACTACACTGAGGGACGGCAGCCAGGCAGAGGGTGTTACCCTGTCGAGCGACGACAAGGTAAAGGCAGCCAAGGCGCTCGACGATTTCGGGGTCCACTATATAGAGGGTGGCTGGCCCGGTTCGAATCCCAAGGATATCGACTTTTTCAAAAAGATAAAGTCCGTTCCGCTGAAAACGGCCAAGGTCACCGCATTCGGCAGCACGAGAAGATATAAAACCCCTGCCGACAAAGATCCGAATCTCCATGCCATCATCAAGACGAGTGCGCCTGTCGCCACAATCTTCGGGAAGTCCTGGGATCTCCATGTCAGCGACGCCCTCCGCATCTCCCTTGACCAAAACCTCGAGATCATAGAGGATTCATGCGCTTTTTTAAAAGAGAGCGGCAAGGAAGTCATCTACGATGCAGAGCACTTCTTCGATGGTTACAGGTCAAATATGTCTTACGCCCTGAGCACGATAGAGGCAGCACAGAGAGGAGGCGCGGACATCATCGTACTCGCAGATACCAACGGGGGTACTCTTCCGCACGAGATCGCTCCTCTGTTCATGGAGGTGCAGAAGCATATCACCGTTCCAATCGGCATACACGCCCACAACGACTCGGACTGCGCCGTGGCTAATTCAATAGAGGCGGTACGCTGCGGGGCCGTTCACGTGCAGGGTTCGATCAACGGATACGGAGAGCGATGCGGCAATGCAAACCTCTGCTCCGTTATTCCCATACTTAAGCTGAAACTCGGAATCGACTGCATTCCTCGTGAAAATCTAAAGCGGATTTCCAATCTCTCGAGGTATGTAGCAGAGCTCGCCAACATGTCGCATATCATGAATATGCCGTTTGTGGGAGAGAGCGCCTTCGCTCATAAGGGGGGCATCCATGTGAATGCAGTAATGAAGAACCCGATGACCTATGAGCACATAGAGCCCCAAGCCGTAGGTAACACGAGACGGGTACTGGTTTCGGACCTCTCAGGAAAGAGCAACATACAGTACAAGGCATCGGAGTTCGGCATAGACCTTTCCTCACTCGAGGACCACTCAAAGAAGACGAAGGAAGTGCTGAAGAAACTGAAAGAGCTGGAGCATATGGGATACCAGTTCGAGGGGGCTGAGAGCTCGTTCGAGATTCTTATCAAAAAGCTCATTGGTAAGTTCATCGACTACTTCTCTCTCGGGGGCTTCAGGGTGATTACAGAGAAGCGGGGACCGAAGGAAAACGTGCTCTCTGAGGCGACGATAAAGGTGACGGTCGACGGTGAAAAGGAGCTCACCGCCAGCGAAGGAGTCGGACCCGTCAATGCACTCGATAAGGCTCTCAGGAAGGCGCTCACGATCTTCTACCCTACTCTCAGTGAGATGAGGCTTGTGGATTACAAGGTCAGGGTCCTTGACACAAAGAAGGCTACAGAGGCGAGCGTCAGGGTGCTTATCCAGAGCACGGACGGAACAGACACCTGGGGAACTGTAGGGGTCTCTCAGAACCTCATGGAGGCGAGTTGGCTCGCACTCGTGGATTCGATATCTTATAAGCTGATGAAGGACGAGAAGGCTAACCGGAAGATAAAAAGGTAGAAGGACTTAGCCTGGAGATTCTCCACTTTCAGGGGATTCCCTCCCAATTTCCAGATGCTCTTTGTACAGCCAGTTCTGCATTCCGCCTTCCACGACCCATACGTCGGAGTACCCCTTCTGGAGCAGGTACCGCAGAAGATCGAAGCTCTCCTCCCCGTCCCTGCTGACGATAATTACTTCTCTGTCACGAGGGAGGCCTACTGAGCCTTGCCGGCCGCCATTCTTATTCCATAGAAAGTGAACCGCTGTTTTGATGTGGCCGCTGTTGTAGTCTTCAGCGGGCCTGATATCGATGATGAGGTAATCGTTCTCACCGCCGATAATCTTGTAGAGAAGCTCCTCCGGCATAATAATGTACGGGGCAAACTCTATTTCGTTTATCCACACGTCCTGGGGCATGGCAGGAACTGCCGCAAACAGAAGGAAAAATACAATTGCACAATAAACGTACCGCACCACTATCCGCCCTGCTTCTGTCATGTATGTCCTTCTCACAGATCGTAATGATCCGCAAAACCTTTCGAGTACCGTTTTATCCACAGCTTCGCAACCCAGGCAAAATTGAGCTTTTTTTTACACCTGTGCTCAAGCCTCTCTTTAAACTCCTCTATTCTCACAATCTGCTCCATCATTCTCACCTTCAGCGCCTCATCCTGTCTGTTGAAGGAAACCGCAACGTTGTAATTACCGTTCCCTGCGGGGTCACACCGCACAACAGTGCCGTCGAGCAGAAACTGCCTTCCCTCGACCGTCAAATTAATCTCTACCTCCTCCTCTTTTTTCATCGCCACGCTGCTGCGAAACAGCAGTCCGCCGGCGCCGATATTTTCTGCACTGCTCTTCACGACCGGGTTCCCGCTCTTTTCGGAAAGCACCTTGGTCCTGAGAGGGTAGCTCAGCGGGTGCCGGATATACTTTCTCTTCTCATTATCTGTATATTCCATACAGGTCTCCGCTCTATAAAAGCCCTATTAACAAGGTATAAGTCAAACATTGTGAGCCTCTGTTCCGTATAAAAATAACTTTTTATGTTTAACCCTCATTTCTCACAAAACTCTGTAAATATTTGGACATAGGGGGTTCAATCCCCATTCCTTATGTGCAATCGTAATAGGAAGGTCAATACCCATTCCTTTACGAAGGAATGGGTATTTATGCGCTTTTCTCACTGTAAACTCTATTTTTTACATGAAAATATAAACTACTATCATATCATCACTAAGCTCCGTTGATATGCAATTGTTTAGAAAACCGCACAAAACATCCATAAGCGCAACGTCTTAACTGGGCGTCGAAGCCCGCCTTATTCATCACGAAGTGTGATAGCACCCCTGTCTCATAATAATAGTTACATACTCCCCTCTTCGGCTTTCATAATATTCTGATCTATAACGCAGTACAGCAGCATCCGGGAGAACCTACTTCTCAGGCAGGAGGTACGTATAGTTTTTCTCCTGTGCGAGTGCAACGAACTGGCCGGTCAGCTCCTGTATGTCAAGAACCCTCCTGAACGTCCCGCCCGTGATTGCGGCAATACGTATGAGGAGCTGCTCATCGTAGCACATGAAGTCGAAGGGAGAGCCTACTCCGACCGTATCGATGACTATCTTCTTAGAAGCTGCCCGCTTTGCAAGGGAGATGATCGAGAGTCTTCCAGTCGTCGTTGGCACGCCGTCTGTAAGCATCACTATCCTCTTCACCCCGTTCGGGGGGAGCACATCCATGGACATGCTGAGACCCTCGTACATCGCCGTCGACCCGTTCGCGCTCAGCGTCCCGGCCTTTCGTTCCAGATGTTCGTAGCCTACTGTGGGTCTCTCCACAACCGTCGCGAACTCTCCGAAGCTGATAATCCCTATCCTGTCCTCCTGACTCATGAGGAACTTGCTCCTGATGAACTCTACGACAGCATTCTTTGTTGCCTCGAGCTTGACTGTTCCGGATATGAAATCCGCCATGCTCCCGGAAGTATCGATGAGCAGGATACAGGTCTCCGGCGGGATCACCTCTATATCGTCACCAATCTGAGCCCCGAGCAGATCTCTCGATCGGGGGCTGAGACGGACGACGTTCTTCGTT
>DATKZJ010000135.1:0-32733 GCA_035527995.1 Spirochaetota bacterium
GATATCAGGTAAATTAAATCAATGTGAGGGAGATATATTTATGGATGTATATGAGAAACAGCTCGAAGAGGAAATCCCGGACTTTGAAGAGCATATACCTGAGAAGCACGGGGCCTTTGATATATCGGCAACAGTATCCTCGGTAAAGATCCGTGGGTGGAAACAGGTTGCCGGGATTCTTGCAGTTGCCATAGTTATTCTAGGGGGCTTGGAGCTACTCATAAGGATATTCCAGGTTCCGGAGTTTGTATTCCCGGCACCAAGCGCAACATTCAGGGCACTAGTAACCTCTTTTCCAAATAACTACATCCATTTTCTTATAACTCTGAGCGAGCTCATATCTGGTTATGTAGTGGGAGCTTCTATTGGTCTTATTCTTGCAGCAGTTTTGACTCAGGTTCCTTATCTCGAGAAAGTAATAACTCCGTACATACTGCTTTTGATATGTACACCTACTCTTGCTCTTGTCCCTCTCCTTATGTTAAAGCTCGGGTTCAATATCTGGCCCAGGATAATAGCTGTATCTCTGGCTTCAGGTCCTATGGTGATGATCAACTCGGTCACTGGATTCAGGAGAACGGACCTGGCCAAGATTGCGCTCGCCAAGTCGTACGGGGCGTCGACATTTCAGATATTCAAGAAAATTCGGTTTCCTCTTGCTCTGCCCATGATTATCGTCGGATTGCTTGTTGGTGGAATCTTTGGGCTCATAACTGCTGTTGGTTCCGATATGGTAGGAGGGAAGATAGGGCTGGGGAACAAGATATCATACTACTCATCACTTGCACGGATGGCACATTTCTTTGCGATTATCATAATGGTAGCTGTCATAGGTATATCAATATGGATTATTTTCTCAAGGGTTGGAAAGAAATGGGCGAGCTGGACGGAGTAGGGAGTCCTCGTACTCTACAAAGGTGGTAGATATCAAATTTCCTCTAACCAAAACAGTGTCTTCCATTAGGTGAGGCTGCTTTAGCAGCAGGTGAGCGCGCCGAAAAAGGAGAAAAACAATGGATAGAATAAGATGCGGCGTTATCGGGCTCGGGTGGTTCGGCGAGCACCATGTCGATACTCTGAAGGAATTGCCTTTGTGTGAAGTGCTGGCCGTTTGCACCCGTACGAAAACGAGGCTCGATGAGATTGCAGAAAAGTACAACGTCCCCAAACGATACACGGATTATCATGACATGCTTGCCGATGAAGAGATAGATATAGTGAGTGTGGTCACCCATGTGAACGATCACTTCAAGATAACAGTAGATGCGCTGCGGGCCGGAAAGCACGTGTTCCTCGAGAAGCCAATGGCCGGGGACGTGAAAGAATGTGAAGAGATCGTGAAAGAGGCAAAAAACACCGAGAAGTGCTTCATGGTCGGCCATATATGCAGGTTCGATACGGTATACGCGCTCGTAAAGGAGGAGATAGAAGCCGGGAATCTTGGGAAGATCCTCTCCATACATTCAAAACGAAACCTCGCAAAATGGATAACTGAGGGCCACCTTTACAAGATCAGTGCGCTCTTCGGCGATGGTGTGCACGACCTCGATCTTATGCTGTGGTACACAGGCGCCAAGCCCAAGAGTGTGTACACCCAGACAATGAATACGCGGCCCCATCTCCCTTACGATGACCTGG
The DNA here is from genome assembly GCA_035527995.1 of Spirochaetota bacterium. GTDB lineage: Bacteria > Spirochaetota > B62-G9 > B62-G9 > DRHN01 > JAFGTF01. The sequence continues at coordinate 1,639 of DATKZJ010000135.1, forward strand.
GATGGGCCATGTTCCGTTTCGACGACGGGTGTATCGGTGTCGTTGAGGTGGTGTGGTGCCTGCCGGAAAATGCTCCCTTCGCCATAGATGCGAAGATGGAGATAGTGGGAACAGAAGGAGCGATCTACATAGATAACTCCGGTACAGGCTACACGGTGTTGAAAAAGGAGGGCTTGAGCTATCCGCAGTCGACCTACTGGCCGAAGGTGCACGGAATCCGGCGCGGGTATTTGAAGGAAGAGTTCGACTACTTTCTCAAATGTGTAGCCCAGGGGAAAAAGCCCGCCGTCATTACTCCGGAAGAATCGAGAGATGTGGTGATAGCGATAAAGAAGGCGGAACAATCGGCTAAGGAGAACAGGGTAGTGGATTTCTAACGTACGAAATGCTGAAGGGAGGACCGTGGAATGAGACTGAAGCCTCTTGAGGAAAGCGAATACAAAAGGAGGATACAAAAGCTCCAGAAAGTCCTGAAAGAAGAGGAGATCGACGTGCTGGTCGGATACTCGAGCGAGTGTGAATCGGCCGCTTCCCGCTACCTTTCAGGCTTCTGGCCTTTTTTTGATTTCTCGGCAGTGGTAGTTCCCGCCGAAGGTGCGCCCGTGCTCGTCACCGGGGGGCCGGAATCGCTCGAGTTCGCCCGGGTCTTTTCGAGGATCCGTGATATAAGGGTCAATCCGCTGCTTGTGGAGAGCTGTGCCCCTGAGTGGGTTCCCAAGGTAACCGGAGAGAGCTTAGGTACGATAGTTCCCGACGTGTGCGGTAGTACGCCTAAAAGAATCGGTGTTGCAAATTGGAACATATTTCCCCATATCCTCTTCGAGGATCTTAAAAAAGCCGCACCAATGGCCGAGTATGTTTCGGCGGACGATCTTATATTACGGGTTCAGTCGATCAAAAGCGAGGCTGAGATACAGTATATCGTCGAAGCGTACAGAATAACCGAGGAGGCGATGAAAGCAGCGCTCGAAGAGGTGCGGCCGGGGATGTGCGAGTATGAGCTCGAAATGGTTGCCCGGCGAAAGATGCTCGAACTCGGTGCGGAGGGCATGCCGTATCCGGCATGGGTGTGCTCAGGGCCGAACACCCGTCTCAGCCTCTGTCGGTCGACAAACAGGGAGATAGAGAAAAACGAGCTCGTTCAGTTCACCTTCGGTGCAAAGTATATGGGGTACTGCGGTAACATGTGCAGGCCTTTCGCGATAGGAAAGGTGCCGAAAGCCGCCCTGAAGCTCATGGAAGTCGCCCTCGAGGCGATGAGCTATGCACTGGGGCGTATACGCCCAGGCGTTCCTGCGCGGGAGATATTCAACGGTTACTACGATATCCTTAAAAAGTACGGGTACGAGGAGTTCACCCTGTACGGTCCTGCGCACGGCACCGGAAGCTCGGAGGTGGAAGGGATGTGGCTTGCAGGGAACGCTGATTTTACTGTAGAGCCGAATATGCTGTTCAACATCGATATATGGCTTTCAGACGGGACCATCGGGCTTCGGTACGAGGATGGCGTGCTTGTAACAGGGGATGGCCTTAGGGAGCTTACGGGCTTTCGAAGAGAGGTCATCGCCCTATGAACGTGCCGGACCGGGATTCCGTCAGGGGGGTGGTAGAGCGGCACAGGGATGATATAATCGAATGGGCCAGGCGGTTTATCCGATATAAGAGCGAAAACAGACCTCCGAACGGAGCCGAGGGGGAGGCCCAGGAGTTTATCAAAGCGGAATGCGAAGCCCTGGGCTGGGATACCGACCTCTTTTCTCCGGAGGAGGTCGAGGGCATAAGAGATCACCCCTCATGGCTTGAAGGGAGGGATTACAGCGGAGGACGCAGGAACCTGGCCGCAACCTGGAAGGGAAGGGGAAGCGGGCGCTCAATACTCTTCAGCGGGCACACCGACGTCGCGCCGTTTGAGCCGGATAACTGGATGGTATGCAGGCCGTATGAACCTGTTGTTAAAAATGGCAGGCTGTACGGGAGGGGCTCGTGCGACATGAAGGGAGGGATCGCCGCTTCTTTCTGGGCGTTGAAGACCCTGAAAGAGCTCGGATGGGAACCTTCCGGGGACGTTATCTTCGAGACAGTTGTGGATGAGGAGTTTGCAGGGGGGAACGGAACCCTTGCCTCCCGGCTAAAGGGGTACAACGCAGATCTCGCCGTGCTTGCCGAGCCGACGAGGATGGAGGTCTGTCCCGCGTCTCTCGGAGCTTTCCTCGGAGACCTTGTCATAGAGGGAAAGGGAGGGATGCCCTACATGGGCACAGCCATCCCGAACCCGATTTCCGCCGCCTCCAGGGTGGTCGATCTCTTCTCTCGATATGAGAAGGAGTGGCGAAGGGCGAACAATCACCCGCTCTTTACCGGACCCGGAAAAGAGCTTAATGTGATCCTGTGGAGCATAGATTCCAGAAAGGAGGGTGAATTTACCCAGCTTGGCACACCTCTTTTTACAAGGCTCTCCTGGATCATATGGTGTTACCCCGGTATGTCGGAAGAGCGGTTCTACCGTGAATTCAGGGAGTTTTGGAACAGTTACACAAAAAAGGACGATCTGCTGAAAAGATTCAGGATCGAGATAGTGCCTACCTACCACTACGTGAAGGCATGGGAGAGCGATCCTGAAGACCCGGCAGTACAAGCGGTGGTCGACGCGTTCAAGAGATACACTGGCAGGGACCCCGGGGTCGGCGGCGCCTCGTTTTCGTGCGATCTCGCACTCTACGGGGAAGTGGGTGGAATGCCCTCCGTAATAATCGGACCGAGGGGCGACAATCTTCATGCCCCTGATGAGTGGGTTCTCATAGACGATATACTGTCTCTTGCAGGGACTTTCGCACTTCTCGCAGGTTTTTGGTGCGGACCACTATAGATATAAAAGCATACAATCCATAGGAGGAGAGAATGGGAGAGATAAATTTGCTGACTACCATCAAGGGCTCCATGCTTGAAGGGTTTTTTCCGGAAGGCTGGGATCTCGAAAAGATAGACCGGTGCTGCGGCCTGAAGCCTGAAAAGATAAAGGGGAGAGAGTCTTTCTGGCACTCTGATTTTCGGATCGCTCCCACGAAGAGTATCGAAGACTTCGACACTCTCCTGGGGCACGAGATAGCCTATGTGATAAAGATGGCGAAGCAGGAGGATAAGCAGGTGGTGTTCATTCTCCCGGTCGGCCCGATGGGTATGTACAGGTGGACCGTGTACTTTCTTACTCAATGGAACGTGGACTGCTCTCACGTGCACGGATTCAACATGGATGAGTGGAGCGACGGAGAGGGGAATACCCTTGCTCCTTCAAACCGGGGTTCTTTCCAGTATGCGATGGAGCACGCCTTCTACGGACCTCTCGGGAAGCTCACGGTACCGGAGCGCCAGAGGCACTTTGCCACGAAACAGGCGCTATCAAACTACGGGGATGAGATCTTCGAGCTGAAGAGCAGGGGAGCAAGGCTCATCGTGGTATACGGGATCGGGAGGGCGTTTCACATCGCATTCTGGGAGCCCCATTTTGCAGGAGAATACTCCACTGAGGCGGAGTGGAAGAGGCAGACGCACCGTATTGCGGCCAGGCTCCACCCGCTGACAATCGAGCAGAATGCAATCACCAGCTTCAAGTCGAGGACGACACTCGTATCCGCGAGGGCGAACACCATAGGGCCGGGGCTGTTCCTGCAGGCTGATTATGCGATAGGGGGCGCCGACGGAGTTCTGGGGAGGGGAATGACGTGGCAGGGTATGAGTCTAGCCGTCACGCTGAAATACGGCCCCGATATCTGGGTCCCGTCGAGCTTCATGCCGGGACAGAGGGGAGTGCTGTTCTTTATGGAGGACCTTCTCGGACCGCTGGAACCGGAGCTCAATTAACAAAGGAGCCGTGCAAATGGAGCGAAGAGGGCCTAGGTTCAGGATAGAACATCTGCTCATGCCGATCGCAACCTTCTTCTGGGCGCTCGGGCACCCGGTCGGCCGAATCATCTTGAAGGAGCTTCACCCTTTTCAGCTGGGAAGCGTGACTCTGGCTGTCGGGTTTATATGCCTTCTGCTCTTCTGCGCGCTTACGGGCAGAATAGGATCGCTGGTAAGACTGCCTAAGAAGGATCTTCTTCTCTCTCTGCTACTCGGGGTGCTCGGATTCTTTCTGTATCAGATCCTGACCTTCAGCGCCTTGAAGCGGATCCCGGCGTCGATGAACGCAATACTCATATCAACCAACGTAATTCTCATAATGCTTTTTGCGGCCATCTTCCTCGGAGAGCGAATAGGCCGCAACAGAGTAATAGGAATTCTCACAGCAGGGGTTGGGGTCGTTTTCGTAATATTCAACCGCGGGTTCACGCTGGGGAGCAAGGTCGGTATCTTAGGGTGCCTTTTTTCGATGGGCGCTGCGGTAGTGTTTTCTCTCTACTCTGTTTTTGCGAAGAGGATACTCGCACAAAACGATCCTGTCGTTATAGTGACCCTCGCGCTGTTTTCAGGGGCCGTGCTTCTCGTGATAATGGCCTCCCGTACAGTCGGGATGGAGGGTCTTGTCCGGGCGGGAGCCGTTACATGGCTTCTCATGCTCCTGCTCGGCATAGGGATGATAGGAATAAGCTATCCGATATGGTTTTTCTGCCTCAAACGTCTTCCCGCTTCACAGATCTCGATCTACATATACATGACCCCCATGTTTGCCGTGATACTGTCTCTCATCATCTTACAGGAAAGGTTCTCCTGGCTGTTCTGGCTCGGAGGGGTGCTCATCCTCGGAGGCATAGTAACGGTGAACGTGTTTTCAAAAGGTGAAGGGGTCAGAAGACAACGTTGAAACCGCTGTGGTTTTTGCTGTCAATCTCAGACCAGTGGTCCAGAACCTGGGAGACCTCAGCCGAGGAAGGGCCGACTCTTATATCTTCGAGAAACATCGTGAGACTTGAGCGGTTTCCCTCTGCCTCTATTTCTACCTTTCCGTCGTACATGTTTTTCACCCACCCGCTCAACCCGTACTTACGCGCACGGTTTACGGTGTAGTACCTGAACCCGACCATCTGCACTCTTCCGGATATCAGAATGTGGAGTGAATAGAGCGCACTTTCCATACGGCGCTTTCCTTTGATGTTATAATGAGGGTTCGAGCTGTGCGATGATTCTCTCTATCTTCGCCCTCTCGGGATATTCAGGAGAGACGGCGAGCAGCGACTTATAGATCGTCAGCGCATCCTTCTTCTTTCCCTGTTTCAAAAAGAGGTTTCCAAGCGGTTCGTAGGTCTGCACGAATGACTTATTCGACTTTATTGCCCGAAGAAACTCGGTCACCGCTTCGTCTTCCTTTCCAAGCTTCACGTAGGCCGTTCCGAGGCCGTAGTGCGCTTCCGGAGAGAGCGGATCTATGTCTGCAGCCGCTTTGAACTGTTCTGAGGCTTCGTTGTAGAGCTCGGTTTTCAAGAGGGCGTTTCCGAGATTGATCCTCGCTGGAAGCGACTTTGGGTTGAGGTTTATCGCCTTGCGCAATGTTGTGAGCGCCTTGTCGTAGAGGTTGCTCTTGATATAGATGTCACTGATATTGTTGTACGCTTCCATGTAGTCGGGGTCCAGCCTGATGGCGTTCTCATATGCCCTTATTGCCTCGTTATACCGCTTGAGGCCTGCGTAGATGTTCCCGAGATTGTAGTAGTACCTCTTGTCAGAAGGATAGAGCTCGATGGCCTTCTCGAGCTCTGTGGCCGCGAGATCGTATTTTCCCTCCATTTCATAGAGAATGGACAGGTTATAGTTGGTGAGGTGGCTCTTCGGGTCGATCCCCAGCGCTGTCTCATACTCCTTCCTGGCCTCTTCGAACTGCGTCTTCGACCTCAGGGCGTCGCCGAGCTTTATATGGGCGTTGACGTTGTTCGGTTCGTAGGAGACGGCCTCTCTGTAGTAGCCTATGGCCCTGTCGTAGAAGTTATTTTCGTAATAGAGGAGGCCGAGGTTGATGAGCGCCTTTGTATAATCCTTTTTCAGTTTTAGTGCACTGTTGTACGCGTTGATGGCGGTGTTCGTCCTTCCGAGATTCTGGGCGGTAAGCCCCAGGTTATAGTAGGCCTGAGGATAGTTTTGCAGGAGCTCCGCTGCCTTGGAGAACGATTTCAGCGCGTCCTGGTAGCTTCTCTGCAGGTACTGTATTATTCCCAGTTTGTAATAGGCCATTCCATTGTTCGGATCGAGCTCGAGCGTCTTTCTATACTCGGTGACAGCACTGTCCAGCATGTCCTGCTTGTCGTAGATCTGGCCGAGGGTGTAGTGGGGTCTGGAAAGCGTGGGGTCGATTGCCAGTGCCTTCTTGCTTGATTCTATCGCCCGCTTGATGTTTTCCTGTGAAGAGTCGTCCTGCTCGAAGTAGCTCGTCCCGAGATATGAGAGCGTCACTGCGTCATCGGGCTTTAGTGAGAGTGAGCGGTCGAAGTTGCTGATGGCGTCTGAAAAGTCCTCCCTCTCATAGCTCTCCCGTCCTTTTAGGAAAAAGTCGTTCGCCCGATTCAGTCGGTCCGACTTTTCCTTCTCCATGTCCAGCCTCTCCTGCTTATCTCTCTCCCTCCGCCGTTCTTCCTCGCCTTTCGCTGGGAGATTCTCCTTCAGGGTCGTCACGACGCGATCGAGCTTGTTTTCCTCCCTCTTGAGATCCTCCTTTTCCCTGCTCCGCTTTCTGTCAAGAGCCTGTTCCAGAAGAGCCCTGGCCTGCTCGTTGTCAGGTTCCCGGAGGAGCACCTGCTCGAGCTGAACCCTTGCAAGGTCATACTCTTCCTTATCGATGTAGTACCTCGCGAGCTTCATCATGTTTTCGACCTTATCGGTCTCTTCCCGAACCCCCGGTTCGATAACCCCCGGTTCGATAACCCCCGGTTCGACGACCGCCGGTTCGCTGGTAACCTGCTCTCTTTTACTTTTCACCCTCTGCCGGAGCAGAAAGGAGCCGCCGCCTATCAACAGGATGACTATAGCAGCTACGATGATAAGGAGTCCTCTGTTCATCCTCGCCATGTTTTATTCCCTTATCTTTCTATTTCTTCGCTCGAGAGGTCGTCAATAGGTTTCTCACTTGTCTCGAGAAGATTCTCTGTACGGTTGATGAGTCCCTCAAGGTCTTCCATCACATCGCTGAGAAGGTCGGCATCGAGGCCTGTGTCCCTGTCGATCCCACTCTCCTCGGCAGCCGTTCTTTCGAGCTCCTCACGTAGATATGCGATTGCCTTTTCTATACTCTTGTACTGCGGGGTATCCGCTTTCTTTTCCAGGTACATCTCCCACTGGGTGATGGTTTTTACATAATCGCCTGATCTGTAGTACGCGTTCCCCGCGTTGAGATATGAATCAAAGAGTAAAGGGTCGTGGAGTATGGCCTGAGAGTACATATCGGAGGAAAACTTGAAGTTCTCTTTGAGAAAGTAACAGTTCCCCAGATTGAAGAAGAACGGCCCTTTGTTGCCTGCATAATCGAGTCCGGCCGTAAAGTTCACTATCGCGCTGTCAAGCTCGTTCATCTGATAGTAGCTGTTCCCGAGGTAGAAATATACCCTCGGGTTTCGCGGCTCGAGCTTCTTTGCCTCTTCGAGATGGGCGGAGGCCAGTTCGAACTCGTTTTTCTGGTAGTAGGAAAGGCCTTTGCTTAAAAACTCGTTTTCCGCCGCATAAATGTCGAAGAGTATAAAGAACGAGAGGATAAAGGCCGCGAGTATCTTTAATAATTGCTTCATATACACTACAATAATCTATTGATTTATCTTTGACTATATGATCTCGTTAATAGTATCGTAAAAATGTTCAGATTGTGAAGTGTTAATATGGATTCAGAGGATCGTCCGTGAGTAATGTAGTGGTCTTTGCAGTTGTTTTCGGCAGTGCCGGATTCGCTGTGTTTACCTTCTTCCTTCTGAAGACTGTGATCTCTCCAAAGAAACTCCGACGCCTCGAATCTTTGATAGCAGACAATAACATCAAGGCGGCGATACGGCAGGCAAAGACGTTCCTCGTTCGGAACGAGAGAAATCCTGACGCCCACTGGTGGCTCGGTGAATGTTACAGGACGGAAAACAGGCCCGATCTCGCCATCGTAGAGTACAGGTACATCACCAATGCGGGCAGCTTTACCGGTACAGCGACCCAGAGAAAAGTACGAAGGCGCCTTGCTGAGGAATATTTCAAGCTCGGACAGATCGACGAAAGCCAGAAGGAGTATATCCTGCTGTCAAAACTCGAGCCGGGCAACTACGAAAACTACTATGAGATAGCAAGGCTTTTCGAGCAGAGAAACTATACCGACTCCGCACTTGCGAACTATAAAAAGACCGTGACGATCAATCCGAAGCATGTCGAGTCTCATGTGAGGCTGGGAAGGATATACCTGAAGAAGCAGCTTGTAAATGAGGCGAAGCAGGTTTTTCTAACGGCGCTGAAGTACGACCCCCTGAACAGTATGAGTCACTATCATCTCGGTAGGATAGCGAGGACAAGCGGGGACCCCTCTGCTGCTCTCACTCATTTCGAGAAAGCCTTAAAGGACCCCGACCTCAAGCAGCGGGCTCTTCTCGAGCGGGCGAATATCTTCGTTATCAAGGGAGAGCGCCAGCGGGCAGTAAACGAGCTCCAGCGGGCTCTACGGGTCGGAGAGAAAGACATTCCGGCTGTGATCGCCTCGCACTACCTGCTCGCGCGCTGCTACGAGCTCGACAAGGACCTCCTCCAGGCCGTGGAACATTGGGAGGAGATATATAGAAAAAACCCGAAATATAGGGACGTATCGGAAAAGCTCGCACTCTACAGCACCCTGAGAGCGGACGATTACCTTAAAGACTTTCTGACCGCCTCTCAGGAAAACTTCCAGAACACTGCAGGGCTTATCGTTCGCTCGATGGGCCTTGCTGTACACGACGTATTCCTTAAGAGTCAGGACCTCGTGGAGATCTATGCCCTCGAGACCCAGAGCAGGTGGAGGGATGCGAAGAAGGCGACGATAATAGTGAGGATCTACCGAAGCGCTGAACCGGTAGGATACGACGAGATCCGGGGACTCTACGATGTGATGAGAAAGATAGGCTCACTGAGGAGTATCTGTCTCGCCACCTCGCCGTTCACCAAGAGTGCGGTGGAGTTTGCGCAGATACGGCCTATAGACCTCGTGAAACAGGAGGAGTTCATAAAGCTCCTCCACAGCATTAAAGTAACGTCCTGATGGATTGCGGCAGTCTGAAGAAGGCTGCCTTGCAACCCGCCGGTGAAAACCATGAGCTACATTGAGCGAATACTGTCGCCTTCCGGTATCATCCGTGTGCTGAGAGAAAACAACCTTGCGCTCAAACAGAGGTACGGGCAGAACCTCCTCATTAACCCCGATATCGCCTCACATATCATCACGACAGCAGGCCTTTGTGCGCATGACACGGTCCTCGAGATCGGGCCCGGGCTCGGGGCACTGACGTTTTCCATAGCCCGGCAGGTTGAAACTGTGATCGCCTGCGAGGTGGACAGGGGCTTTGCGCGGGTATTGAGACAGAAGGCACAAGAGCTCGGCTTCCAGAATATAAGGGTTGTCGAGGCGGATTTTCTGAAGGCTGACCTCTCAACGCTGAATGGAGCCGGTACCCCTACAACGGTAATCAGCAATTTCCCCTACAGTATAGGCATCAGGGCGATGATCAAGATAATAGAGGAGTACCCCCGGGTCTGCCGCATTGCGGGCACTGTGCAGGAGGAGATAGCACAGCGTATGACAGCAAAACCGGGTGCAAAGAATTACTCCTACGTTTCGGTTTACCTCCAGTACATGGCAGAGATCGCTGTTCCGATGAGAAACATGTCCCCGTCCAACTTCTTCCCCAGACCTGAGGTGTACAGCGCCGTGGTCGTGATGGTCCCCAAAAGAGGAGATTTTCCTGTCAATCCTGAGTTCTTCAAGACGGTGGCGAAAACTGGGTTCTCGAGCAGGCGAAAGAACCTCGTAAACAACCTTTCATCTTCCGAGCTCGGTATCGACAAGGACAGGGTCAGGGCTGTTGTCCGCGAGAGCTTCAAAGACGAGCGGGTTAGGGCGGAGGACCTCTCTGTAGCGGATTTCATAACGCTCTGCAAGAGGCTTAAACCCCGTTTCTCATGACCAACAGCAAACTGTAAGGAACGTGGGCTTCAATACCCATTCCGTTACGAAGGAATGTATATTTTAGCGCTTTTCTCTCCATATACTTATTTAAAATACCGCAAAGCCACTGATCAACTACGAGAAAACCGCACTCATTCCCGTTTCTCATGTGCAATCGTAAATAGGGAGGAACGGGGCTTTTAGCGACTTGTTCATTGTAAACTTTATTTATTAGGTCGAAAATCGAGTTTTTAATTAAATGTCGATATTCCTGCCGTTTTTAACTTCCGGTTTCTGTAACCCTATAAATAATTCCATTTAGCGATAAAAACTTGACATTGGCTCTATTACATAAGATTATACTACTCTGCCAAGTCATCATTTAAACCCATTGCTATGAGAAAACCGCCTTAAGCCCTTTCTGTAAAAACCCACCGTAAATAGTAGTGAACTGATGCTTCAGCGGCGCTCGTTCACGGTTTTTCCGGGGATCCGAGGCTCGATACGCTTCATCCATGAGGTGTGTGATAGCGTAAAAAGAAGCAGCGCGCCCCATATAAGGCTGAAGCTTACGAGGTGAGTACGGGTAAAAGGTTCTCTGAAAATCAGGACAGCGATCACGAGCTGGAGCGAGGGTGCAACGTACTGAATAAATCCCACCATGGAGAGAGGTATCCTTCTCGTCCCGTGAGCGAACCAGATTATCGGCAGCGCAGTGACAACTCCCGAGAAGATGAGAAGGAGATGAACGGGGACGGAGGCCGTCCCGAAAGCGCTTTTGCCGAGTACAGCCTGAATCACAAGGTATGTGACCACGATCGGGGACAGGATTGCGGTCTCCAAGAGGAGCCCTGTAACCGAATCCACGCCTGCAACCTTTCTTAAGAGGCCGTATGTTCCGAAACAGGTGGCGAGAGAGATGGCGATCCAGGGGAACTGTCCGTACATGAAGGTCATGTAAAACACGCCTGAAAGCGCGAGCAGTACTGAGGCGCCCTGCCAGAATCCCAGCCTTTCTTTGAGAAATAGAATTCCGAGCAGTACGCTGATGAGAGGATTGATGAAATAGCCCATGCTCGTCTCGACAACGTGGTCTGCGTTCACGGCCCACACGTATATAAACCAGTTGATACCGATAAAGAAGGCACTGGCCGAGCATGTGACCCAGTTTCTTTTCGACGATATAGAGCGGCGTATATCATGCCATCTGCGGCGTATCAAGACCAGAACGAGGACGAATACAAATGCCCACAGGATCCTGTGCGCAAGGATCTGCGGGGATGATACCTGTTTCAGGGCTTTCCAGTAGAGCGGGAGAAAGCCCCAGAGCGTAAATGCGCCGAGGGTGTACGAGACACCGATTGCTCTTTCGCTTCTCAGGTCCCGTTTCTGCTCTTTCATACGAGGCTTCCGGGGTGAAGGATCTGTGCATTACTGGTGAGATCGCTTATGACAAAGGATGCACCACCGAGGTCCTGACCTGCGGTAAAACGGTTCGGGACCGCGATGCACGGCATGCCTGCTCTCGTTGCCGCCAGCAGACCCGGACCGGAATCCTCAAACACGAGACACTCCGCCGGTTCTGTATGGGAGAGGCCGGATATGTAGCTGTAGATTTCGGGGTCCGGTTTGCTTCGGGCGGCATCACTCCCGGATGCGGCATATCGAAAAAAGTTTCTGATATTCAACCCCTCATCGCCGAGAACAGCTTCCATCTCGATTTCCGATGCCGTAGTTGCGAGTGCAAGCGTTTGATACGAGTCCTCATGCACGTGGGAGATGAGCTCAATCACGCCGGGTCTCGTGAGGGCTTTTATATTCTTTGCGGTCAGTGCCCTGTACTGTTCGTTCTTCTTCTGCACCAGGTCGTGCACCCTGTTTTCTGAGCACGCTATTTTGTTCTCTTTGAGAATCCTCTTAGTGAACTCCTCGGACTTTGTGCCGGCGCATCGTTTTATCCAGTACTCTTCATTCAGCCTGATGCCGAAGGACTCGAGCACCCTGTTCATGGCGTCGAGCTGAAGCGGTTCATCGTCTACGATGAGACCGTTCATATCGAATATTACACAGCGGGCCTTCTGAAGGAGGCCTTCCAGCGCATCATAGACAAAATAACGCTTTCTATGAGGCGTTTCTTTCTCCTCATGGTATGACGCCGTCATATGTTCTGCTCTCTCAGCATCTCTTCAACGAGCCCTTTGATATTGTCAGGGGCCTGAGCTCCTATCTTCTCAATTGTTTTCGCCGCGACGAAAGAGGCCGCGATCCCGCAGAGCCTGACATCGAAGCAGTTCATGAGCCCGTAGAGGAATCCGGCGGCAAAATTGTCTCCGGCGCCTGTCGTGTCCTTCACGTCACTCTTGAAGACGGGTACAGAACACACTCTTCCTTCGCATCCTATGAGGGTATCGTTATCACCGTTTTTAATGACCGCCGTGCGGCAGAGATTGTTCAGCGTTATGATGGCGTTTTCGATGCTTTCTCCTGTCAGAAGCTCCGCCTCCCGCCTGTTCGCGAGAACGATGTCTGCATCTCTCTCTATCATCTCGAGAAAATCATCCCTGTACCGTTCGACTGCCATCGGGTCCGCCACATCAAATACGATCTTTGTTCCGCTCTCTTTGGCGACCTGTATTGCGAGCCTCGTTGCATCCTTCTGGTTTTCTGTATCCCACATGTACCCGGTGAAGTAAAAGATATTCGCGTTTTTTACGATGTGCAGCGGAAGGTCCTCTCTCGTGAACTCCCTGCACGCGGCAAGATGGGTGTTCATAGTACGCTCCTTGTCCGGAGTGATGAGGATGATACTCGTTCCTGTGGCCCCATCTATCTGCTTGAGAAACGATAGTACCCCCTTTTGCTGTATCTTCTCCTTGTATACAACCCCCATCTCGTCATTGCCGATCTTTCCCATGAGAGCTCCCCGTACTCCGAGAAGCGACAGAGCGGCTATCGTGTTAGGGCATGAACCGCCTGCCTGATACTCGCGGTCTCTGTCCTCAATATGAGAGAGCAGCCTGCTCCTCTGCTCGTCATCGATAAGGTGCATAATTCCCTTGTGCAATCCGTTTCGCTGGAGGAATTCTTCGTCTATGTACACCAGAATATCCATAAGAGGGTTACCGAGCCCGCATACGTCTATTTTCATCCCTTTGAAATCCTCTCGTCTGTAGATTTTTATCTGGTTTTACGGGCTGTACCATCGGCGTTACTGCGGGCAGAACCTGTTTTCTGCAGATTCTTCCTGATATCGGCGTATCCGGGTTTTATCACGTCGTATATGATGTCGAGCCTTGCAGGAAAATTGAAGAATGCGCTCTTCATCGCGTTGAGAGAAAGCTTCTCCATGTCTCGGAGGGTGAGGTTGTAGTGTTTGACCGCAAGGAAAAACTCATCTGTCAGAGTCGTCCTGCTCATCAGCCGATTGTCGGTGTTGAGGGTAACCCTGAAGCCGTTTCTGTAGAATATGGGAAAAGGGTGGTACCTGAGGTGCGGGACAGAGCCCGTATGCAGGTTGCTGGAGAGGCATATTTCGAGCGGTATTCTGCGATCGAGCACATACTGTGCGAGGCTTCCCATTTCGATGATATCACCATCCTGATCCATGATATCGTGCTTCAGTTTGATGCCGTGTCCGATCCTGTGCGTTCCGCAGAACTGGAGGGCCTGCCATATTGATTCCTTTCCGAACGCCTCTCCCGAATGAATGGTGATGTAAAAGTTATTCCTCTGGATATAGTGGAACGCTTCGAGATGGTCCTTCGGAGGATTGCCCAGCTCGTCACCTGCGAGGTCAAACCCTACGACACCCTGGTTCCTGAAGCGAACCGCCAGTTCAGCCATCTCGAGAGATCGCTTGGGAGATGTGTTGCGCATTGCGCAGATTATCAACCCGAACTTATTGCCGTATTTGCGGGCCCCGTCCTTGAGACCGCGCAGTACGGCTTCGACGATCTGGTCATAGCTCAAGTCGCGCTTCGTGTGAAAGAGAGGGGAGAACCGCGTTTCGACGTATGCGACGCCGTCTTTCTTCATGTCCTCCATCATCTCGAATGCGACTCGGTGAAGAGCCTCTTCTGTCTGCATGACCCCTGTTGTGTAGGAGAACCCCTCGAGGTATTCCTTCAAGCTCCCTTTGTTGGCCCCCCTGAAAAACCATTCGGAGAGTCGTTTGGAATCCTTTTCCGGAAGGGAGATACTCTCAGTTCCGGCGAGCTCTATTACAGTTTCTGGACGAAGCCCGCCGTCGAGATGATCGTGAAGGAGCACCTTCGGACAGGCCCTGATAATATCTTTGGTGGGTTTAGTATTTACCATCTTTTTTCGTTGGGCATGGTGTTTGCGATTACCATATCCTCTGTCGCGCTATCGTTACAAAAAACGATTTTATTTACACAGAGCTGATTATTTGCAATAAAAGATAATGAAAAAAGCAAGAAAGTAAAGCTTGATAAACATTTGTTCCCTCATGCTCTCTCTCATGCTCCCTCTTTTTCTTGACTTTTCACCCTTTTAGGAGTATGTGAATGGATATATAAAAGTTGTATACAAAACAACGGGTGCTTGGATCAGAGATGACCGAGACAGCCGGGATCGAACAACAGTAAAAATCTTCCTACTCCCGCCTTAATGGTCATCCCGTATCATTCATGAAAGGCTTCAGCCCCAACAGCTTTAATCGGCGAATGCCGGAATTAGAGTCGTTTCGTGAAGCCTTTTCTAAAATACGTAGAACGATCGCACCAGCTGTTCCGTTCACCCGCTAAAAAATGTAAGGGAAGCGATAGGGTTTATGGAGCTTTTACGTATCGAAGACCTCTATTATTCATACGAACATCAGGGCGCAGGGGATGTATCTGAACGGTCCTTCGCCCTGAGAGGAATCGACCTTACTATCTCGCCCGGCCAATACGTCGCGGTTGTCGGCGCCAACGGCTCCGGGAAATCGACCCTCCTCAGGCATCTGAACGCACTTCTCGTGCCTACGGCAGGTGATGTCTGGATCTCGGGATACAACACAAAGGACTCCTCCGCTTTGAGGGAGATCAGAAGCAGGGTTGGAATGGTGTTTCAGAACCCCGATACGCAGCTCATCACGACACTCGTTGAGGATGAGGTCTCCTTCGGGCCCGAAAACCTCGGTCTGCCGGAAGACGAGATAGGAAGAAGGGTGGACTGGGCCATGGCTGCGGCAGGGGTGACAGAGCTGAAGAGCCGTCCTCCCCACCTTCTCTCTGCAGGGCAGAAACAGCTTGTAGCCGTTGCTTCGGTCCTGGCAA
Organism: Spirochaetota bacterium; assembly: GCA_035527995.1. Taxonomy (GTDB): domain Bacteria; phylum Spirochaetota; class B62-G9; order B62-G9; family DRHN01; genus JAFGTF01. Next base: position 17,002 of record DATKZJ010000135.1, read on the forward strand.
TGCGCCCGGGCTGTCTCGTGCTCGACGAGGCTACTTCCATGCTCGACCCCGTATCACGGAAGAGCGTTCTCGACACCGTCCGAAGGCTCCATTCGGAGGGCATGACGGTTGTTCTTGCCACCCACAGCATGGAGGAGGCTGCCTGTGCCCAGCGAATAGTGGTGCTCTCCGGCGGGAAGGTGGCGATCGACGGAGACCCGCACACGGTCTTTTCGAGAGAGCGGATGCTCCGGGAACTGAGGCTCGATCTTCCCTGCACGGTGAGGATAGCAAGAGGCATACATCGACGGCTTTTCCTGGAGCCTTCGAGACTCTCTTCCGTAGAAACGCTTGTTCGGGCTGTGCTGGCAGCTAAGGGTGAAAGGAGCGTTGCAGGTGACGGCTGAGAACAGTCCTGTGATCGAAGTGAAGGGGCTCGCGCACTCATATCTTCCCGGGACACCTCTTGAGACGGTATCGCTGCACGGAGTGGACCTCGAAGTGCGGGGAGGTGAAACCGTTGGTATTATCGGCCCGAGCGGTTCCGGAAAATCAACACTTCTCTATCATCTCAACATGCTGATGAGGCCGCAGAAGGGGGATGTGAGGGTGTTCGGAAGATCCCTGAACGACCCTGCGGCGGATGCTGGGGAGGTCAGGAGAAGGGTGGGTCTTGTGTTTCAGAATCCGGAAAACCAGCTTTTCGAACGATATGCGGGAGATGACGTGGCTTTCGGGCCGAGGAACCTCGGGTTTTCTCCCTCAGAAGTAAGGGAGAGGGTGCGAAGAGCATTGGAGATGGTTGGTTTTCCGTTTCTGTTCAAGGACCGGCTCGTTTCCAGCCTCAGTACAGGCGAGAAGAGGAGGGTTGCGATAGCCGGAGTTCTCGCCATGGACCCGGAAGTGCTTGTGCTTGACGAGCCTTCCGCCAGCCTCGATCCGTCGGCGAAAAACGACTTCTTTAAGATCATCGAAAGATGGAAGAAAGTGCCTGGTCGTGCGGTTGTTATGGTTTCCCACAGCATGGAGGATGTTGCGGAGCTATCGGACCGTATCTATGTTCTTGTAAAGGGGGAGGTTGTATTGACCGGCACAGCGAGGGAAGTTTTCTCTCATCCGGATATCCTCACCCGGCACGGCCTTACACTCCCTATCCCCGCGCTGGTGATAGAGAGGCTGAAGGCTGAAGGCCTCCCTGTACGATCAGGAGCATTCACAGTTGAAGAGGCGATAAAAGCCATCGAGGAGATTATAGGTGCATAAAAGCCCCGAGTTCGAGCTCTCGCTGAAGCTGAGCATAGGACAGTTCATTCCCGGCTCCTCCCTTGTGCACAGACTCGACCCGAGGGTGAAGATCATCATGGCCGTGCTGCTTATCCTGTCCGGTATACTTGCGAGCAGGCTTGCCGCCATTGCGATGCTCTTCATAACGGTCGTAGCTGTGCTGTTCAGCATCGGCGTAAAACCAGGTCTCGCTTTCAGGGCGCTGAAGCCGGTTATCCCGTTTTTGATCGTACTGGCGATAATTCAGATGTTCGCCATTCCCCAGCTTCGCGAGGATGCGGCCGTCATATGGCAGTGGCGATGGTTCACACTGACAGATAAGAGCCTTGTGTCGGGCGTCCTCCTGATCGGAAGGTTTGTTGTCATCGTGCTGGGCTTGAGCCTTTTCTCGTTTACAACTTCGACGAACCAGCTCATACACGGGGTCGAGCACCTTGTCCGGCCTCTTGGGAGGATCGGTCTTCCGGCCCATGAGCTGGCTATGGTAGTGCATATCAGCATACGTTTTTTGCCGATACTCGTTTTCGAGATGGAGAGGCTCATGATGGCGCAGGCCTCGAGAGGAGCCGATTTCGGGAAGGGGAGGGGCCTGAAGAGGCTTCGGAGGCTGTTCCCCCTCTTTGTGCCGATGTTCATCATCAGCCTGAAGCACGCCCATGCCATGGCGGAGGCTATGGAGTCTCGATGTTATATGGGAGGGAAGGAGCGCACACACCGTGTGCGTCTGAAGCTTAGGAGCGCAGATTACAAGGCGGCCTTTATTTTTATCACGGTGGTTGGATTGACGCTCGCTGTCAACTATATCCCGGTAAGGGCAATCTACTGAGGTATGGCGATACGGATAACCCTATCTTGCATCACCTAGTAAGGAGGTTAGAGTGAACGAGAAAGTTCGAAAGATTGTTGTAGCAGGAGTCATGGGTGCGATCTCGATTTTCCTGGGCGCGACGCACCTCGGTTTCATCCCCTGGTTTGCAGGGGCGGCGCTTACTATCATGCATGTTCCCGTCATCATTGCCGCGGTCCTGGAGGGACCTGTGGTTGGTGCGGTTGTCGGGTTGATATTTGGCGCGTTCAGTCTCATTCAGGGGGCGATCGCTCCTACAGGCCCGGCGGACGTCTGGTTCGTCAATCCCCTCGTTTCTATTGTCCCGAGGCTGTGTATAGGCCCGGTCGCCTGGCTGGCATTCCGTGGCAGTAAGAACCTTAAGGAAGGTCAAATATTTATTATATCAGGATTTGTAGGTGTAGTTGTCAATACGCTCATATGGTTACTCTCCCAAAAGTATGGAGGCTTCGATTCTGATATTATAATGGTTTTCACGGTGGGAGTTTCTTGCGTAGCAGCTGCTTCTGTAAGCTGTTTGTTGCTTTTTCGACAATACAAAAAAAACAGTCAATTGTTTCCCTACGCCGTATCAGCCATTGCTGGTTCAGTCACCAATACCGCTCTTGTTCTTACATCACTTGGGATTTATAAATTTATTCCCTGGCAGCTTATCGGGACAATCGCTCTGCTTAACGGACTTCCGGAAGCAGTCATAGCCGCAATACTCACGGCTGTTGTGGTAGCAACCTGGAGTGGCATAGAAACCAGCCGAAAGCGATCATCCGTCTAGAAGGAGGGTAGATGATGCTTCTATGTATTGATATCGGAAACACGAACCTCGTATTCGGGCTGTGGGACGGGGGCAAGTGGCTCGACCACTGGAGGGTGAGAACGGTCCGGAACAAGATGCCTGATGAATATGCGATGCTCCTGAAGACACTCCTCACAGAGAGGGGGTACGCCCTCAAGGACGTGGGGAGGGTTGCGATTGCATGTGTTGTTCCTCGGCTCAAGACCGTATTTCAGGAGCTCTTCCTCCGCTATTTCGGGATAGAGCCGCTCATCATTGGCCCCGGAGTTCGTACCGGGCTCAAGATTCGCATCGACAATCCTGTAGAGCTCGGCGCAGACCTCGTGGCTGATGCGGTGGCGGCCTACAGCCGTTTTAATACCGCGTGCATAATCGTCGATTTCGGGACTGCGACCACGTTCAGCGCCGTTTCGAAAGAGGGGGAGTTTATGGGAGTCGCCATAGCTCCGGGTATCGAGGTCGCAGCCGATGCGCTTTCGAGTAAGGCGGCACAACTGCCGAGGATAAACCTCGTGGCCCCTCCCAAGGCGATAGGGACGAACACGATTCACTCGATGCAGTCAGGGCTGATCTACGGTTATATCGGCCTCGTGGAGGGTCTCATACACCGCATAAGAGAGGAGATCGGCGGTGAGGCCGTGGTCGTTGCAACCGGGGGACTGAGCGAGGTCCTCGTGCCTCTCACAAAAAAGATCGAAGAGATAGATGCCGATCTCACTCTCGAAGGTCTCAGGATCATCATGGAGAGGAACACGGGATAACCGGGTTTTCTGTTGACCGTGTTCCTATAATTTCTTATCTTGATGCATACCGGGCGATTAGCTCAGATGGCTAGAGCGCCTGCCTTACAAGCAGGAAGTCACTGGTTCGAGTCCAGTATTGCCCAACAAGGCGCCAGTTTCTGGCGCTTTTTTTTATTCTTGGACTTACACACACAGAACCGCTTAGCTCTTTATATTTAAAAATTACCTATTATTATCAAATACTGAATAGATTAGATTGGACAAAAAATAAAGCGGGAATTAAAAATAACTCTTCTTTTTATATTTCTTCCTTTTAAACTTCCTGGAAAATTTTTTCAATTACCAGAATTCGAGCCCGGTAATCCCGTATTCCTGATCTTGTAGATATCCCTGCACCTGTGAAGATGAGGATCTTCGAAGCGGAGCGGAGGTAAGAGGATAAATGCATAGTTACTGGCCACTATCTTCTTTCTCAATTTCCTCTAAAGGCTTTCCAATTCTCTTAACTAGTTGCTTCTTCCAACGGTTTATTTTTTTATCGTATTGATCTTTACATATTACGAAATCGAACCATCTTTGAGACTTATAATATAATTTTGATAAAAAAACAAGAGACCCTGGAGTATCATTTTTCACAAACGATTCTTCGATTGGTACTATTATTTGTAAAATTTCAAAATCTCCCTTAACAAAGAACGATTTTATCTTTCTCTCCCGAATCCTTGGAAATCTACCAAATAGAAACATGGCAAGATGCCTATAGTATTGTGATACTAACCTTCTGTGATAATGTAAGCTATTTCTCCTTTCTTCTTCATTAGTATTAATTACATCATCTATGAGCCTTATTCGTTGATATTCTTTAACTACATTTTCAACCTTTCTTTTACAGTCATCCCTAAAGAAATCCCAAACGTGTTTGATTGCGATACCCATGGAGGCGGATCTATATTCGTTTAATAAATCGGAAAAAACCTGATTTTTGAATATGAGTTTTGGGATTATTATAATAACAATTAAAGTTACTATAGTTAAAATAACTAAGCCCAAGGTTATCATTGGTTCCCATTTTTCTGCGATATTTAACAACTCAGCACTCGCTTCTCTTAACATATTATTGTTCTAACATCTGATATTCGGCGTTACCAAGCTCCAAAATGGCTTCTTTAAAATATATTATCTATTATAGCCTTTTTATACTATAATATTTACATATCTGGTAATTGCACCTTGTTGAGAATATAACCAAGGAGGCATAAAAATGAAGACCAGAACCTACCTTTCAATCTTTATTTTACTCGTAGCTGTATTAGTTTTATTTGCGGGCAAGAAAATCTCTATTGAGGATACTTATGGTACTTGGGTTAACGCAGACTACAATGAGAAAGGTCAAATGGCAAAGGAGATTGATCATCCTGATGGAACATATGACCGTTATCCAAAATTAACAGACACTGAACCAACATGGATAGCTGAGAAAACCATAACAGGTAGTTGGTACGACGAAGAGGGAAATCTTTGGGTTAAATGTACGTATTTTTTTGAAGAAGAGAGATCTTCCTTTCAATATGAAGAAGGCAGTCTATTGACTTATTACGGAGTCTATAAATTTAGTGATTCTGGAAAAATCAGGGAATCCGTTTGGTCTGTACAAGGTTACCCCGATGAAATGAGTCCAATCGCTGGTAATTATGCAATCCATTACCGCCAGTAGAATGTCTTAACATATCCTACATCAGCTCTGCATCTGGTTAGGCAGCCTCGATGAATTAATATAAAGGAGGCTCGAAAATGAAAACCAGAACGTTACCATCAATCTTGATTCTTGTTTTAACTGCATTAATCTGCGTCGGAAGTTGTGCAACAAAGAGAATAGCTGTTTCTCATGAAGATGTTATACAAAAGCTTGATGGAACGTGGATAAACCCTGATAATCCGGTTGGCGGCACCTACGTCGATTTGACACAGGATGCGACGGACACTGCTGACTTTTTTCATTTTCAGAAATTTGTTCTCACATCGGATAACGAATGGTACTTCTATCAATCGTTGAACGATCCAATGGCATTCGCGAGCGGGCCATACACAATAATGGATAGCTGGTCGGATAGGAAAGGGAATGTGTATTGCCAGATTTTTCTTGATCGCCGCAGCATGAGCAAATGTTTCACATTATTGAAAATAAACAAATCAGGTACAGTGTTAGAGCAAAGCTACTATTATGGTGGTAATAACAAATACCCCGAAAAGATTATACCCCATGACATTATTGTCGACGACTTCAGGTCATCGGACGTGTCAATGTACTACAACATCTTTTACCGTCAGTAGAATAGCTTGATATAACCCGCATCAGCTTTGCATCTGGTAAGGTTTACTATTAGGCTCTCCACCGATCAAGGCAGAGAGCCTCGTTGACATCGCCTTATCCTGATGGAGGTGATTTTACGCATTAACAGTCTTTACTCCCATCTCATAGTATCCGTAGCCTTTTACAAGCCTGCGTTTCCACGCATTTCAACAGAGTACATTATCTTCTTGCGCATAAACACGCCCTCATCAGTTGGCTTATCCAGTGCTACGAACTGCGGTCCCTTCCTCGACTGGTAAATGAACTGATTGACTTCAGAATCTTCTTGAACAAGATCTAAAGTTCAGAAGAGTATCATACAAGAGCCTCCACAAAAACTTGAAATTTTAGTAAATAGATATAATAATTGAAATCAAAAAACAAAAATGATTGAGACAATCGTTGATAAAAAGAAAGATTTGACCATTCACAAATGTTCCGGAAGCTTAACTGATGAAAAGTTTAAAGAAGCCATTCAATCTTTCTACGACGGGAATCCTACAATGAATGTGATATGGGATTTCTCAAAAGCCTCTCTTGCTGACACCCCTACGATAACTGTAAAACAATCGTCTATGATGGTAAAAAGGCTAGGATCTACAAGGCAGAATGGCAAGTCAGCCGTTATTGCCTCAAGGGATCTCGAGTACGGAATGGCCCGGATGTTCCAGATAATGACTGAGAACGGTGGAATTCCTTTTAAAATAAAAGTATTCAGGTCTTTCGATGAAGCCATGCAGTGGCTGATTGAGAAAAAGAGGTGATCTGCTGCTGCAAGTTATAAGGACCATAACTACAAAGGAGAACCAAGTTGAGCAATGATGCCAAACACCGTAAGTCGACTGAAAAGGGTGCGTGTGCTGGCCTGATCTGGTTTATCGGCTGGCTGTTTACGATCGGCTTTATAGGGCTACCTTTCTGGAGGGCACTGTTAGGGCTGATTATCTGGCCGTACTTCTTGGGGGCTGCGTTGAAATAGCCCGGATCTGACTCTATTATGTAATCAAAGGCCGATTGGTTTAAAAAACTTGCGATTCGCGATTTATTGGAAAAATAGGAACAGCTCCCGTTTAGTATAAACCCGAAAAATCGGGTCTCTCCCAAATCAAATAAACCCGAGATACCCCGAAAAAATAGGCGCTGTCCCTATTTTTCCTCGCCGCCGCAGAGACCGGGAAATAGCACACTCACCCGATCTATTAACATGCCGTCAGGAAGAACGTTTCTGTTGATGGAACAAAAGAGAATGAGTATATAGTAACGAGAGAAGAACGATGGATACGGGGGAACCGATGCGCAGCGCAAGCGACCTCAGGAGGATACTCGGCAGGATAGACGGCAGAGGATACAAGGCCTACAGGGACCTTTTGGGCGAGTACGACTTCGGAGAGTTCATTCTCATAATCGATCACGTGCAGGCAGACCCTTTCGCCTCGCCAAGTCGGCTCAGAACCAGAGTGGCACAGAAGAGGGCGGGTTTTCCGACTGACACCTTCAGCGGCAGGAGCAGGGAGACAGCGCTTCGTGATTTTATTACGAGACGGTTTGCAGATGCCGCTGCACGGATCTCGAAAGGTGTTCGGGCCACGGGAAAGAGCGGAATCATTTCGATAGACCCTCCCGGGCAAGAGATCCTGGAGCGTACCTCGGCTTTCATCGATGACAGTTGGGTGGAGGCACGGTTCAGGATGGGCCTCCCTGCATTCAGACGAAGGGTTGCGGGAAGGCTGGCCGAGACGATGCTTATCGAGGAGCTTCCGGCGATCGTAGAGCGGGCGCTATTGTACAGAAACCTCGATCCTGTGCGCCTGGACGAGCATGTGAAAACATGCGAGGATGCGGATCATCTCAGGAGGATGCTGGAGAAGCTCGGGCTCGTCGCGTTCGTCGCCGACGGGTCGATCCTCCCCAGAAGAAGCGGTGTAGATCCGAGACCTCTTGAGCGCGGACGGGTCGTCCCTTTCAGGTCGCCGGATTCCCTAAAGGTTTCTGTCTCCCTGCCCAACCGGGAGGAGGTGGCCGGAATGGGAATCCCGAAAGGGGTCACGCTCATCGTCGGCGGCGGATATCACGGCAAATCGACCCTGCTGAACGCCATAGAACTCGGGATCTACAATCACGTTCCAGGGGACGGCAGGGAACTCGTGGCCTCCGATCCCGCAACCGTAAAGATAAGGGCGGAGGACGGAAGAAGGATCGAGAAGGTCGATATTTCGCCGTTTATCTCCAACCTCCCCTTCGGGAAATCCACGACGGAGTTTTCCTCCGAGGATGCGAGCGGGAGCACCTCGCAGGCCGCTAATATTATTGAAGCGCTCGAGGCCGGGGCCCGTGTCCTCGTGATGGATGAAGACACCTCGGCCACAAACTTCATGATCCGAGACCACAGGATGCAGGAGCTCGTGTCGAAACAAAAGGAGCCGATCACCCCCTTCATCGACAAGGTCCGGCTTCTCTACAGAGACCGCGATGTATCTACGCTGCTCGCCATAGGGGGTTCGGGCGATTACTTCGATGTGGCCGACCGGGTGATCTGTATGGACCAGTATACTCCCGGTGACAGGACGGAGGATGCGAAGGCCATTGCCTGTAAGTACAGGGCGGAGCGCAGGGCCGAGGGCGGAAACAGTTTCGGAAGCGTTACGAAGCGTGTTCCCGTTTCCAAAAGCTTTGATCCCAGCAAAGGCAGGCGCGAAGTGAAGATATCCTCAAAAGGGCTACATTCCATAGATTTCGGTACCTGCCGTATCGACCTCGGTGCTGTGGAGCAGCTCGTTCATCTCAGCCAGACGAGGACTATAGGGGATGCAATCCACTACTCGACGAGATACATGGATGAAAAACGCACACTGGAAGAGGTTCTTGGCAGGGTAGCGGACGATATAGATGAAAGGGGGCTCAATGTCGTAGGCTCCCGATATGCCGGGGATTACGCCGGCTTCAGGACACTCGAGCTCGCTTCGGCGATAAACCGCCTCAGGACGCTGTCCGTGAGGACTCTGCCTGAAGAACAGAAGTGAATCGTTAGCCCCATTCCTGTGTGAGAAATGGGGGTTAGTACCTGGTGAAGCGGTACTAAAGAACAATAGCAGGATTGATTAATTCTTTTTTTGTCATACGTTCCTGCCGATTTTACTAGAAAGAGGATAGAAGGATTGAAAGAGAGTTCAAGATCAAAAGATGAGCTGAAATCTTTTCAGGGCAGGCGTTCTCGTCTCGAGAAGCCTGATGAAAAAAACGGTCCGGGAGACGGTTCGCTCGAAGAAGAGCATAATCTTCTTCGGACGATGATAGATAACCTGCCCGATCTCATCTACGTGAAAGACAAAAAGAGCAGGTTCATCAACGCAAACGAGTCTGTAGCGCGTATCATGGGAGCGGAGGGCCCGGGCGACCTCATAGGGAAGACTGATTTCGATTTCTACCCGAAGAAACTCGCACAAAAATACTATGATGACGAAAAAAGGGTGATGAGAACGGGAAAAGCACTCGTCAACATGGAGGAGAAGCTTATCACAAGAGAGGGGGATGTCCGCTGGCTTTCCACAACGAAGGTTCCGATACGAGACGGCAGGGACGAGGTTTCAGGGATCGTTGGGATCGGTCGAGACATTACGATGCGGAAGCAGGCCGAGGAGAAGCGCAAAGAGTCAGAGCAGTTATTTACCTATCTCGCGGAGTTCTCGCCCAACATGATCTTTATCAACGTTAAAGGAAAAGTCGTCTATGCCAATCGAATTTGCGAAGAGTTGATGGGATACAAGAGGGAAGAGTTCTACTCTCATGATTTTGATTTCATGTCTTTTATAGCGCCTGAGTCGAAGCAGCTTGTCGAGACCGGATATAAAAATCACATGACAGGGAATGATATCCTTCCTTACGAGTATACACTCGTCACAAAAGCCGACAGGAGGATCGACGCTATTATCACAACGAAGCTCATCAACTATCAGGGAGATTCGGCGATCCTCGGCATAATAACCGATATCACCAAACGTAAACAGGCTGAGCGTGAGCTCAAGAGAAGTGAAAAGCAGTACCGCACAATATTCGAGAACACAGGCACAGCCTCCATCATAATAGAGGGGGACGGTAAGATATCGCTCGCGAACGGCGAATTTGAGCGGCTGGCAGGGTTCACGCGAGAGGGTATTCAGGGGAAGATGTACTGGACTGATTTCATCAAGGAGGAGGACCGCCAGAGACTGATAAAGTTGTGCGATCTCAAGACAGACGGCTCTTTAAGGGTGCCGAAAGGCTACGAGTGTGATTTTATAGACAGAAACGGGAACATAAAACAGGTGCTGATGACAATGGCGCTTCTGCCTGAAACTTCGAAGTGCGTCCTATCGATTCTCGATATTACGGATCGAAAACAGGCGGAGCTTCACCTCCAGCGTATGGCCACCCACGACGAGTTGACGAAACTACCGAACCGCAGGCTTTTTCAGCAGCGGCTCGAGCACGCCCTTGCGCGCGCTCACCGGCACAATTCTCTACTCGGTGTGCTGTACCTTGATCTCGACGATTTCAAGATAGTAAACGACACCTACGGCCACGATAAGGGTGATATGCTTCTCGGAGCACTCGCAGGAAGGCTCCTCGAGTGCATCCGTGAGAACGATACAGTGGCCCGGCTCGGCGGAGACGAGTTTACAATGATACTCGAAGACGCATATCAGCTGGAGGATATCGTAACTGCGGCGAAGAGGATTATCGAAAGCGTCTCAAAGCCGTTTTCTTTCGGAAAGAACGAGTCGAGTGTCACTATCAGCGTTGGTATAGGGGTATATCCTGACGACGGGGGCACTGCGCAGGAACTGTTAAAAAGCTCCGATATGGCCATGTATAAGGCGAAGCGTCAGGGGAAGAACAACTATCAGTTCTATTCCAACAGGAACAAGTAAACCTTCCATAAACTGTTCGGAACGGTCACCGGCAGAGGCGGTCTGAAACTGAAGCTTTTTATATGCTGATTGTTGCGGCGAGGCCCTTTGATGAGGAGAAGCGGTGGTTTTCATCCTCTGAGGTAAGGGACACGTCTTTTCCATCTATCTCTATCAGGATCGGCCTTTGGGCCGAACGGTTTTTCATAATGTTCGCGAGTAGAAACGCCTTTTCAACTCCGTCTCCAAGGCCGAAGTTCCATACCTCGTCAGGAAGGGCGAGGCGGCTTCCATCGTATATCGAACCGTTTTTCAGGCCGCGGATCGCGGCTGCAGCGTCACCAAGGCTTTTGTCTTTAAGGGCCTCGATCGAGACGGGGTTTCTCTCCACAGCCGCCCGTACAAAGGGTTCCCACTCTACGCTGCCCATGTCCCTGTACGCATACTGAGCGAGTCTGCACAGCTCGTTGCTTTGAGCCTCCCTGTTTACATATTCGACTATCTGCTCTCTGGGCCACTCGCCTGGGATTCTGAGAGGCGGTGAAGACATAAAAGTTTTATTGAAGCCGGGAAGGCGGGGCTTTACCTCCAGGAACTCTTTGAGGCTTTGAAACATCTCCTCCATCCTGGGACAGTTCTCTATTATAAGCTCTTTCATCATCACCCTGTCGAGCTCTTCGATGGATGATTCCGGGTTCTGACGGATGAACTCCTCGAAGTCGTTGAGCGTGATGCGGTTCGGGATAGGGGTGAAGCTGAACTCCTCTGTATCGATCTCGCCCAGCAGCGTCGCCCTCGAATCCGAAGAGAAGCTCTTGGAGCTCGTATGCTCATACTGGTAGATCCTCTCGACCTCGATGTACATTCTCTTCCCATGGATCTCATGCAGGTACTGGAAGCACGACTGAAATTGATTCTCCTTTCGCAGGAAGCTCGATAAGATCTCCTGTTTGAAGTCCGCCTTGAGATACCGTGATAAAACCTCCCTGAAGAGGCCGTAGCTTTTTTTGTCTATTGTGGCGTTTTCGTAAACCGTGTGGATATACCCGGTTATGTGGGATACGATCGTCACCTCCTCGTTCTCGAGAGCGCGCCGCGCTTTCGTGGAGAGAGAGGTGCCGTTGAACCACATGTTCTTCGTGACGATCCTCCTGTTGTTTGAGAGAACTCCGTCCTGCACATTGACGAAGTTCTGGGAATGGAGAGGCGTCGCTATGAGGAATATGTCATCCAGCGGTATACCCGCCACAATGAAGAGAGCCGCCGTATAGAGCGCGGAGAGTGAGACGCACTCGCCGGCCCCTGTTTCATATTCCTTCTTGTGCCTGAAAGCTTCCATCGCCTCAACAGTTTCCGTCTTCCAGTAGGGGATGACGCTTCCCCCGTACTTGTCGAGGCCGAAATGCTTTCTAATGTCTATGCTGAAATAGTACTTGTCGCCCTCGTAGCCGAAAAGGGCGTTTGATTTCGTTAACGTCTCCTCGTCCACGCTGCCTCTGAACCTCTCAAGCTCTCTCTGTTTTGTGGTGAGGCCCCACGTTTCGAGATCGAGATTGAATACGAAGTTGTCCATTATAAACTGCTTGAGACGGTTTATCCTCTGAACCGGAGATTTTTTCTCAATATTGGCAAACCACGGATCGTTCCTCCACTCCCAGATTATTGGGGACATGATATTCGCGAGGACGAGCGCGTAAAGCAGTTCGGGGAAGACGAAGATCTCCATGTCGGAAAGGGTAAAGGCGGAGGAGTATTTCTCTATGCTACTGTTCTCAGCCATAAAAAGAGCCCCTGCTGTCTTTGTTTTATGTGCTAGTAATAAAGTAATGAACCATTCCGCGGATGGAAATAACAATCCTGTTTTTTTCCGGAACAGAACTTATATATCGTTGTTAACGAAATCCTTAGTACCTTAATACTGATTTTCTTGCCTTTTTGGTAAGAATGTGGCTTGTACACATCAGGCTTCTGACTGTTCAGAAACTCACCTTTGCCTTGAAGAATAGAGCGTCATTGTCCTTCAGGTTGTTGAATAAGTTGCTGCCGCTTCCATGCAGGATATAGCAGCCCGTACTGAGCTCGAGGTTGTCCGAGGGGAAAAACTGGATCTCAGGAACCCATGCGAGGCCGTAGTTGTTCGGAATATCGCTCCACTCGCTCACAGTGAAAATGACAGTGAGCGGAAGGATCTTGAGCTTGTCGTCGAAAAAGCTTTTCTCGAGTCTCGTAATGAAGTAATCGTTAAGCAGGTCCTTGCCGATCTCATGGTCGAACCCATGTGCGAACTGGAAGTTGACATATATTCCGTTCTTGAAGGTGTAGTCTGTTCCGAGCACATATCGTACGTACGGGGTGGAAGCAATGTCATCTTTCGGTATCCAGCCAAACGACGGATGGTTGTAATAAGACTTTGTCGAGTAGGGCTCAGGTATGAATACGCCGAGCTCGCCCCACAAGCCGAGGTCAAAGAGGTTTCCCGAGAAGTCGGCCCCGACGACGTGCAGTCTGGGAAAGTAAGATTTTGAAGACTCGATGGACTGGTCGGTCTGTACCCATACTTCATACGCTACAGGAATGGAATACCTGCCGTAGTAGTAGGAAGTAGAAATGTCAAAGGTAGATATCGGGAGGTTGACCCGTAAAGCGACCTGCTGGGATTCTCCGAGCACCTGGCCCGGGAGCTCAAGAGTAGGGGCGCCGAGGCTTGTTCCTGCCATCTGCTCAAAGTTCTGCGGCAGGAGAGTCGGCGTGAATACAGGCGTATAGACCCCTGTAATGATAATATCTCCGATGTAGAAGTTCATCAGAAAGGCAATTACACCGAGCTTCTCACCCCAGTCGAAGAGATCCGAGAGGTCGGCGGGACAGAAGCTGCTCGTCGGATTGATCCTGTCGGCTGTGCCCCACACGACGACCTGCTTTCCCATACGTACGTCGAGTACAGGTATCAGAAATTCGTAGATATCGATGTACGCCTCTTTTAGATTGAGGGTATATGGTGCTATCCTGTCGATGCTCTGCAGCTCGCTCAAATCTGATACCGTGCTGAGAGAGGAAACCTTCAGTTCAGGATTTGCGTAGAGGTGATACTTCTCTGCGCCATATTCGAGTTTTATCCCCAGCGTGTTCTGATAGTTCTGGAGCAGGGATGTCTTGAATAAAAGCCCGTTCTCCGTCTCGATGCTCCCGTTTACTGAGACTTCGGCGAATGCCCTCCCGCCGAGGACGATCAGTGCTGTCAGCAGGATACTTACAGCCGTTAAACTGCGTCTGTTTTTCATCTTGCCACTCCTATCGGGTTCTCATGAGGTATCGTTTGGTGAAGATATCGTCTCCAAGCCCCACGTCGAACTCCACCTTGTCCATGGTGCTGATAGTAGCGTGGTTCTTCTTGAGGTTTTTCACCTCGAGCTCCCGCGCTATCCAGTAGCCGCCGATCTTCTCGATATTCTTTCTCTCGATCGTTTTCCAGACGCTTCCGGATGTATCGTAATACTCGACCTTCTGCGGATAGTAGTTGTCCTTGCGGTAGTGTATGTGCAGGTGAGTATAGTCCTTGTCTGTGCCGTCGTTGGGGTAGAGCCTTATCACCCACTCATCTTTCGTCTCCTCCACGACCTCGACCTGATGGGCCTTCGAGAGCTCGAACTCACTGAGATCTTCATATGTGAGGTCTGTACCCGCGAAATTCTGATTCTTCACGTGAGATGCGATCTGCCGGACCTTATGAAATGCGGGAAGGTACAGGTACATGACGTCGTCCGGCAGGGTGAGGAACCCTATCCCTTTCTGATCCGCAGGAGTAAGAAAACGGACAAGCCTCTTGCTGGTACCGATCTGGTACATCTCCGAGGTTCGTTCGTTCCGGTTACCGTTTTTGTCGATGAGTGTCATTGTCGTGAGGATGTGCGCGTCCTTCGGCGCATTAACGACATCATCTCCCTTCTTCACGATATCGTGCGGGTCGACAGCAAAGCAGAGAGAGGCTGCAAGAAGCAGCGGAATTATTGGCAAGCCGATGGTTACTCTTTTCATTGTTTTTTTCCCTTCGTTGCTGGTTTCATATTATTAAGTTTCAGAAAACGCTTTAGCGTTAGTATGAGCGACGGCAGATACACGAGCGCCGCGAATGCGCTGATTATCATGAGAACCCCGATCATCCACCCCTCCCGTTTCACAGGGATGAATTTTCCTCCCACGAGTACGAAGAAACCGAGCGATACCATGAGAGCGTTGGATACTATCGCCGTCCCCGTGGTTTTCAGGGTCTTCTCCAAAGCTCCCCTCTCGTTGTGTGTTTCTCTGTATTCGATTTTGTATCTGGAGGAAAAGTGTATCGAGTAGTCGATTCCCACTCCGATGATAATGCTTCCAACGAGCATAGTGGCGTAGTCGAGAGGTATTCCGAGGTATCCCATGAGTGCGAAATTGATGAGTATGACGAGGACTATCGGCGAGAGGACCACTGCGCCCATCTTTGCGGATTTGAACTGCGAGGAGAGGATGATGAACACCACGATGATGGCTATGAGGATGCTCTGGACCTGGCTCTTTATGAGTGATTCGTTGAGGCGCTGGACGATCTTGATCATGCCGCTGAGGCGGCCGCCTATCCTGAGGGATTCGTACTCCCCTCCTCCCTCGATCCGGGCGGGGTCGACGGTGCCGCTCATCTCCGTGAGGACCCAGATGTCGTCGCCGACCCGCTTCGCAAGGTCGATATCGCCCGAGTGTTCCGGCAGGAGAGTCCCGACGAATGCGTTCGATGTTCGGGCGATCTTGGACCCGTTCTGGGCAGATAAAATCTTCGCATACACGAACTCCCCGGTATCCGGTATGGATTCCGGGTA
>DATKZJ010000136.1:0-5128 GCA_035527995.1 Spirochaetota bacterium
CCCCCCTACCCCTCCGATTCGGGACTATTCGGCAACCCCACGGTTGTGAACAATGTCGAGACTCTCGCCAATGTGACCGGAATCATGAGGGAGGGATCGGAATTCTTCTCATCACTGGGAACCCAGAATTCCAAGGGAACGAAGGTTTTTGCCCTCACGGGAAAGATCAGAAACACGGGGCTCGTCGAAGTCCCTATGGGAATCACCCTGAAGGAGATCATCCAGGACATCGGCGGAGGGATCGCAGGCGGTAAAAATTTCAAGGCGGTCCAAATAGGGGGGCCTTCCGGAGGCTGCATTCCCGAAAAGTATATAGATACTGAGATCGATTACGAATCGCTTAAGGGGATCGGGGCGATCATGGGCTCCGGAGGGCTCGTCGTTATGGACGAGGAGACCTGTATGGTGGACATCGCGAGGTTCTTCCTCTCATTTATTACAAAGGAGTCGTGCGGCAAATGTATCCCCTGCAGGGAGGGGACACAGCGCCTCTTCGAGATACTGGATTACATAGTTTCTCCCTATTCGAAGATGAAAAACGAGGAGGAAAACCTCCAGCGTTTCAACATGGTGATGAACCTCGAAAACCTCGCCGAGGTTATCAAGAGCACCTCTCTCTGCGGTCTCGGGCAGACAGCGCCGAACCCCGTCCTTTCCACGCTCCGTTTCTTCAAAGACGAATACGAAGCGCACATCTACGAACGAAAGTGCCCTGCCAAGGCGTGCAGGGGCCTTCTGATCTATGATATCGACACCGATATATGCACAGGGTGCACACTATGTTCCAAAAAATGCCCGACAGGCGCGATCGTCGGCGGGAAGGGCAAGGCCCATTATATAATAGAAGACAGATGCGTCCACTGCGGGACCTGTTTCGATGCCTGCAGATTCAAAGCAATAGTAGCGAGCTAAAGGGGATACCATGGTCACCTTAAAGATAAACGGCAACACCATAAAGGCGAGAAAGGGATCGACGATCCTGGAAGCAGCCAGGAAGGCGGGAGAGAAGGTCCCGACACTGTGCTATATCAACGGACTATTCCCGAGCGGCGCGTGCAGGATGTGTATAGTGGAGATAGAGGGAAAAGCCGGGCTGGTCCCATCCTGCTCCTACCCTGTTGAGGAGGGTATGGAGGCGTACACGAGGAGCCCCCGGGTGCTGAACGGCAGAAGGACTATTATCGAGCTCCTTTTGGCGTCCCATCCTTTCGACTGCCTCACATGCCCGAAGAACGGACACTGCGAGCTCCAGAGCATTGCGGCGGAATACGGTATCGAGAGGGTCCCCTACAAGGGCAAGACCCGCCACCACTACACGGACTTCTCATCCGCCTCGATAGTGAGAGACCCTAACAAGTGTATCCTATGCGGGAGGTGTGTCCGCATCTGTGAAGAGGTGCAGGGGGTTTCCGCCATCGATTTTACGAAGAGAGGGTTCGATACGATGGTCCTGCCCCCATTCGAGCAGGACATCAGCCAGACGACCTGCGTGTATTGCGGGCAGTGCGTGCTCTCCTGTCCGGTCGGGGCTCTCTCGGAGCGCTCCTCCCTCGAAGAGGTCATCGAGGTGCTCCAGGAGAACGGCAAGTACCTCGTCGCCGGGGTAGCTCCCGCAATCAGGGTTTCTCTCGGAGAGTTTTTCGGCCTTGAACCTGGACAGAACGTAACTGGGATGGTTTCTGCGGCTCTCAGAAAGATCGGTTTCCAGAAGGTCTTCGATACCGACTTCACAGCCGACCTCACCATCATGGAGGAGGCTTCCGAGTTTATCGGAAGGATCGAGAACGGGGGAGAGCTTCCGCTGTTCACATCCTGCTGTCCCGCGTGGATCAAGTTTTCGGAACAGAATTTTCCCGAACTGCTTCCCAACATCTCGACATGCAAGTCCCCCCAGCAGATGATGGGGGCCCTTGTGAAACATCATTTATCGGAGGAGATCGGTATCCCCCCTGAGGACATCTATCTCGTTTCCATCATGCCCTGCACCGCGAAAAAGTACGAGTGCACGAGGCCGGAGATGGGCGTCGGGGCGAGCGCTGACGTGGACACCGTCCTCACAACGCGTGAGCTCGCAAAAATGATAAAGATACACGGGATCAACTTCCCTGACATAGAGCCCGAGTGGTTCGATGATCCAATCGGGTTCACCTCCGGATCCGGGGATATCTTCGCCGCTTCCGGGGGGGTCATGGAGTCGGCGCTCCGCACGGCATACTACTTTATCACAGGAAAAGATCTCGAGAAGATCGAGTTCGAGGAGGTCCGGGGTTTCAGGGGAATTAAGGAGGCGAGCGTGGAGATCGGGGACCTCCCGGTCAATGTTGCGGTTGTGAACACACTTTCTAACGCGAGGGAGATAATCAGGAGAATCCAGTCCGGCGAAAAGGAGTATCATTTCGTCGAAGTCATGTCCTGCCCAGGAGGCTGTGTGGGCGGAGGGGGACAGATGGAAGGGTACGAACCAGAAAGGATAAAACAGAGGATCGAGGCCATTTACAGTCTTGACAGAAAAAGGGTTGTACGGTTATCGTATAATAATCCCGCAGTAACAAAACTGTACGACAACCTGCTCGACAGGCCCGGCTCTGCCAGGTCTCATGAGCTCCTTCATACATCTTACGGGAGAAAGTCAAAGAGGAACTGATGAAAGGTACATTATCAGTTTATACCAAAGGCGATCTGTGTAAGAAATGTTACTCCTGCGTCCGCTCCTGCCCCACAAAGGCGATACAGGTTCATGAGGGCGAGGCATTCATCATCGAAGACTACTGTATCTCGTGCGGTCACTGTGTCAACATGTGTTCTCAGAATGCAAAAAAGATCGTTTCACAGACAGACGAAACCGCTGCGCTTCTCGCCGGGCCGCAAAAGACGTTCGCCATGATCGCCCCCTCCTTTCCCGGGGCATTTCTCGACCTCGAGCCCGGCAGACTCGTGGGCGCTTTGAGGGAGATGGGATTCGACGGTGTCTTCGAAGTGGCGTTCGGGGCTGACCTCGTCTCGTACAGATACAAGACAGCGTATGACCATATCCTCAACGAGGCGAAAAAAAAATTTATCATCACTTCTCCATGTCCCTCGGTCGTGTTCCTCATAGAAAAGTTCTTTCCCGAGCTCATCGCTTCACTCGCACCGATTGTCTCTCCCATGGAGGCTATGGCCAGAGTTATCAAGGGGAAGATCGATGGGAACGGAAAGATAGTTTTTATCGGTCCATGTGTCGCCAAGAAGGACGAAGCAAAAAGGTCGGAGAATGTGGATCACGTTTTGACCTATCAAGAGCTTGCCGATCTGCTCGAACGCACGCATACCGAGCCTGACCGCTGCGGCATGGCGGATTTCGACCCTCCCCTCGCAAATCTGGGAAGGATATACCCGGTTACCGGAGGTCTCCTCAAAGCAGCGGATATCGACTCCGATCTCCTGGAGAGTCCGGTAACAGTCGTCGAAGGGCCGGAGAGGGTGATGGACATCCTCTCGGTGCTGGGAAAGCTCCAGCGGGAAGGAAAGATTCCAAACTACAGGATCTACGATCTCCTCTTCTGTGAGGGGTGCATCGGGGGACCTGTCATGATAAACAACCTCACTTTCTATGAGAGAAAGAAGTTCATTGTCAGGTATATGACGGGGAGGCCTCTCCTTACGGACATCGAACAATGGGCACAGGAGAACAGCGACTACCTCGACATCGATCTTACCACCGCTTTCAACCCGAAGAAGAGGGACATTGTCGAACCTCCGGAAGAAAAGATACGTGAGATCCTGGCAATGACCAATAAGTTCAAACCCGAGGACGAGCTTAACTGCGGGGCCTGCGGGTACTCATCCTGCAGGGAAAAGGCGATTGCCGTCTATCGCAGGATGGCGGAGGTGGAGATGTGCCTGCCCTACCTCATCAGCAAGATCGAGCAGACAGTGGACGACCTCAAGCAGAACCAGGCGCGTCTTATCCAGGCGGAAAAGCTCGCTTCAATGGGCCAGATGGCCGCAGGCATCGCCCACGAGATCAACAATCCCCTCGGGGTCGTACTCATGTACGCCTATATACTGAAAGACGAGCTGACCGGCAACACCGAAGCCGAGCAGGACCTGGAGCGGATCATTACGGAAGCGGAGCGCACAAGGAAGATCGTAAAGGGCATCCTGAACTTCGCCCGTGAAGAAAAGATAGAACGGACCAGCACCGACATCAATGAGCTCGTGAAGAGCTCTGTCGACACGGTCCTTAAGGGCTTCCAAAAAAACTCATACCGTGTGGAGTTCAAGCCGGACGATACTCTTGGAGAACAGAGCATCGATGTCAACCAGTTACGGCAGGTGTTCGACAACATTATAAAAAACGCATGCGAAGCCATGCCGGACGGGGGCACGCTTACAGTGACCACCCAAGGAAAGGAGGACACTTTCTCCGTCAAGATATCCGATTCCGGGAGCGGAATCTCAGAGGAGAACCTTCCCAAGCTGTTCTCTCCCTTCTTTACGACAAAGCTCGTCGGCAAGGGTACAGGGCTCGGACTCTCGGTATGCTACGGAATCGTGAAAATGCACGGCGGTAATATCGTGGCCGGCAACAACCCCGACAGGGGCGCATACTTTACAATAACGATCAAAATAACTGAGACCGCTCCTCTCATACGGAGCGAAGACAATAACAATCAATAGGATTTGGAGGGCTGTTGTGCCGAAGGTACTTATAGTAGATGACGATGCCGATCTTCTCAGCGGACAGAAGATCTTTCTTGAAGAGAACGGATATAAGGTCGAAACGGCAACGAGTATGGAGGACGGCCTGGCGAAGCTCGAGCAGTTTACGCCGGACATCATACTCGCCGATCTTATGATGGAACACTACGATACGGGTTTCGTTTTCTGTAAGCGCATCAAAGACAATCCAGCCATGCGGGAGGTTCCGATCATCATGCAGACATCGGCGCCGAAGCTGACGGGATTTACCTTTGACGCTTCTAACCCTCGGACGAAGAAGTGGATCATGGTCGACGAGGTGATCACCAAACCGGTCCCCCTCGATCAGCTCCTTGGAAGAATCGAGCGTTATCTAGGGAGAGCTCAGGGCAAATAAACGTCTTTTGTGTACTACTCCCGAATTTGCGCCGACCTACACACGAGA
>DATKZJ010000137.1:0-8377 GCA_035527995.1 Spirochaetota bacterium
GCTGGTGAATAATGCAACATTTAGAGATACATCAATCACCAACAGCTCCATAATTAGTTTCTAATTAATGAGTTACAAAGTAAACACTTTCTTTTATAAATACATTATTAGACAATTTAACTAATTATTCACCAGAAACTATTTATAATCTCTTACTGCCTCTAAAAACACAACTGTATCGTGCCGACTGAGGACAAGCGGTGGCAGAAGCCTCAATATTTCAGGCTTTGCCGCGGTGCCTGTAATGATCCCGCGCCCGAGAAGATAGTCGCGTAAGGCGGAAGCCTTGCCTTCGATTTCCACGCCGAGCAGGAGCCCGCGCCCCTTCACTGCCCTGACGATCTCTATGTCTTCCAGCTCCTTCCGTAAAAACTCGCCTATCGTGCGAGCGTTTTGTACCAGATTCTCCCTTTCTATCACACTTATCGTTGCGAGAAGCGCACTCGCCGCGACAGGCCCTCCGCCGAATGTGGACCCGTGCTCCCCGTACCCGATCGTTTTCGATATGCTCTCGTCAATGAGAACCGCGCCGATCGGAATTCCCCCGCCTATGCCCTTTGCAAGCGTGATAAGGTCGGGATAGACACCGATCCTGTCTCCGAAGAACCACTCCCCTGTTCTCCCGAACCCTGTCTGTATCTCGTCGAAGATGAGCACTACCTTTTTCTCAGAACAAATCCTCCTGAGAGCGCTGTAGTACTCGTCACCCGCGATCTCGACCCCTGCCATCGACTGCACAGGCTCCAGTATCACGGCGGCAGTGTCGACGGTAACGGCGCGCTCGAGCTCATCTATATCTCCGAACTCCACGAAATCGAACTCCTCTATCACCGGAGAGAAGTCGCTCCTGTAGCTGCCGAGCCCTGTTGCGCTCAGGGCGCCTATCGTTCTCCCGTGAAAACCGTTTTTCATCGCCACAACCCTGGTCTTCCCTGTGAACCTGCGAGCGATCTTCAGCGCCGTCTCGTTCGCCTCGGCGCCCGAGTTGCAGAAAAAAACCCGGTCTATCCCCGGAGGAGCGATCTCTACTATTTTTTCGGATGCACGCGCCCTCACGGACGAGTAAACCGCGTTGGAGTAGAAGAGAAGCCGTTCCGCCTGCTTCTTCACCGCACTCACGACCTTGGGATGACAGTGTCCGACGATGGCTACCGCATGTCCTCCATAGAGGTCGAGGTACCGCCTTCCTTCGGTGTCCCACACGTATACCCCCTCGCCCCTGTCAACAGCTATAGGGAGCTTCCTGTAGGTCCCGAGCTGGTACTTCTCCTCTTTCTGCCTGATCTCATCGTAGCTCAAACCCATGGTCGTCATCCTCTCATCACCTAGTATAAAAGATGAGCCGTTTTACGGTCTCATCCCGGGAAAACCGAGCCCCTCATCTTCGTCGAACCCGAACATGAGATTCATGTTCTGAACGGCCTGGCCGCTCGCGCCCTTCACGAGGTTATCGATGGCGCTCATGCTCACCACCCAGTTGTTCCTATGGGCATAGGAGACTTCGACATAGTTAGAACCGTACACCATCGTAACTTCCGGAGAACCGGGCACGACCCTGACGAACCCCTGTTTCCCGTACAGGGAATCGAACTCTTCCTGCAGGGTTTGCCCGGACACCGTCTCGTTGTACACCGCAGCTGTTGTGAATAGCCCCCTCACAAAGGGCCCGGATTGCGGCACGATCCCGATTTCGTAATCCCAGTTCAAAAACTTATCCCTGAAGAACTGCACTATCTCGGGAGTATGCTGGTGCTCGAGGATCTTGTACGACTTGAAGTTTTTAGCCCGTACAGGATGGTGGGTCACCTCCTTCGGTGACTCCCCTGATCCCGACGAACCGGTAACCGCGACGACCGCTACATCCCTCGTTACGGCCCCGACGTGGAAAAGCGGATAGAGGGCGAAGATTATTCCTGTTGCGAAACATCCCGGATTGGCGATGTACTGCGCTTTTCTTATCGCATCACCGTTGAACTCGGGGAGGCCATACACGAAGTCTCCCAAAAGCTCTGTTCCCTTGTGCTCCTTCTTGTAGTATTGACGGTACACGCTGGGGTTCTTGAGACGGAAGTCCCCGCTCAGGTCGATTATCTTCACCTTCTGCAGTCTCATCACAATCTCGGGCACTACGGTCATCGATACACCGTGCGGCGTTGCCAAGAAAACGAGATCTGTATCCTGTGGGATCTTCCCTGTATCAGGCTCCACGAATTCGAGGTCAGTTACATTCGCGAGAAACCGGTGTACAGAACAGACCTTCGCCCCCGCATGCTTCCTCGACGTGACAAAGCTCAGATGTACTCTGGGGTGAAAAAGGAGAAGCCTGAGAAGCTCAGACCCTCCGTATCCCGCACCGCCGATGATACCGACATTTATCCGCTTCTTGGTCTTAAAGATCATAGCCCTTTCCTACCAGTTGCTGTACAAAACAGCCGAGCTTCTTCTGGTCGACCGCATTGATGCCCTCACAGCCAAGGTTCTTCTTTATGAAATCGATACCCACGACGTTATCAGTAACAGGACCGGATACGAGGTGTACGTCTATCCCGTCCCCGTTGAGAAGCTGTGTGATCCCCCACGCACCGACAGGATCGAGCGCGCACACGATGTTGCATGAGATTGCTCCGGCAATCTCGGTGTCCTGAAAGAATCCGGAAACCCCGTAGTCGCCGAGAAGGCCGTCCCCGAGCTCCACGATTACGACATCCGGTTCGATCTCTGAAAGGTCGTTGAGCGCGCCTTTTGCGATGAGAGAGACCTCCTCCGACCCGACGGTCGAGGGGTACCCGTAGTCGAGAAAAGAGAGCGCCTTCACCGCACCGTGGTCCACCATGTTGAGCGTGTCCTTCAGTGCGGAAATACCTGAGACCTTTGCCGCGGCCACCTTGAACCCCTTCCACGTGAGCTCCTGGACTATCTTCGATGCAACCATCGTCTTGCCGCAGTTCATCGTCGTACCCGACACGACGACCATCGGCACCTTCGCCTTCAGCACAGAGGTAGTCGGCCTGGCGCCGTCGGCTATATTGAGGGCCTTTCGGTTTCTGCACGCCGCCCCGATCACCTCGACCTTGAGCGGAAGCCCGTACTCGCGGTTGTAGCTCACCGCCTGCCCGATCACTCCTCCTATGTTGAGGATGTTGAGCGTATCGTGCGGCATCACCATCTCCGGGACAATACCGCAGAAACCCTGCAGGGCCCTGCGCTGTCCGAGCGCCCCTGCGATGATATCACCCTTCGAGATCTTCGCCATCCTCCCGTTTATGAGCTCGAGCTTGTCGTACACCCTCTTTTCCTCGAGGGCCCTGACGACGCAGACCGTGCCCCTCTTCGCCGGTATCTCTTCTGTGACCTCGACCTCCCTGGACAGGTCGAGGTTGACTGTCACCGAAGCTATTTTGTCGATTCTTATCCTGTTCACAGCCACCGATCCTTGTGTACCATCCCGTAGAGCTTCGCCGGAATCCCGTATATCCTGCTGAACCCCTCGGCATCCCTGCCGTCCCACAGCTTCTGCACCTCGCCGTAAGTGGCGAGATCGCTCTTCATGAGAGAATAACTGCTTTCTGTACCGGTCACGATAAAGTTACCGGGAGACAGCCGCACTCTCACCCTGCCTGTTACCACCTGCTGAGAGGAATCTATCATCGCCTCGATATCCCTCATCACCGGATCGAAGTAGAGTCCCTCGTGAAGCATGTCCCCGTACACCTGTCCGAGGTGGTCTTTCCAGAACCTCTGCTGCTTGGAGAGCACGAGCTTCTCGAGCTCCCGGTGAGCTGCGATCAGGATGATGGGGCCAGGGGCTTCGAACACGATCCTGCCCTTTATACCGAGTATTGTATCACCGACATGAACTCCTCTCCCTATGCCGTAGCTGCCTACAGTGCTGTTGAGCTTTTTCACGGCGTCCACGCCTGAGAGCCGCTCACCATCGATTTCGACGGGAAGTCCCTCTTTGAAACTCAAGACTACTTCCCGCTGCGGGAGGTCGACAGACTCGACGCTTTTCGTGTGCTTGAACACTTTATCAGGAGGGAAATCCCACGAGTCATGGGTCTGCTTTCCCCCTATTGTGATCCCCCACAGGCCCTCGTTAATAGAGTAGTCCTTTACCTCGGCCTGTACATCGAACCCTTTCTCCCTCAGCCACCCTGTTTCCTCCTCCCTGGAGAGGCCGAGATCCCTGATCGGCGTGACGAGCTCCTTGTCGGGAGCGAGAACGCTGAAGGCGACGTCGAACCTGATCTGATCGTTCCCTGCGCCTGTGGACCCGTGGGCAACAGCATCCGCCCGCTCCTTTTTTGCGACCTTCGTAACTTCGATCGCCTGGGCGACCCTTTCAGCGCCCACTGAGAGGGGGTATACGTTTCCTCTCAGCGAGTTTCCCTTGATTATATAGGAAATAAACCGGTCGTATACAAACCGCGTACCGTCGATTGTGTGGTGCTTAGTAACCCCAAGACTCTTCGCCCTCTTTTCTATCTCGATAAGCCCCTCTTTGGTGAATCCACCCGTGTCGACAGTGACGGAGATCACGTCATAACCGAGCTCTTCGCGCAGGTAAACCGCACAGAAGGAAGTGTCAAGGCCACCTGAGAAAGCCAGTACAACTTTTTTCATAACAATCTCCGATTATTAATTTTCCGCCCAATGCCCCGAAATGAGCACCAAAAACAGAACCTTGTCATGAGAAAGCCCCGGCATAAGGCTGTCGCCTCAACGCTTCAGCCTCCCATGATATTGTGTGATTGCCCACACCAGTAAAATAGAATGATATTCCCACGTGCTGTGAAACTAATAAATTACTAGTACCCATCGATGTCAAGTGATTTTGGAGTTTCGACCGCTGTTAAGGATCTGCGCCAGGGCACGCTCCTGCAGTGTAACAATTTTCGTTTTATTACTGTAGTATTCAACATGCCCCTTTTTCGACCCTTTAGGCTTTTTTACATGCTTCACGAAAGTGTACACCACGGTTCCGCTTCCCGCGGACCTCAGCCTGCTGAAGTGAAGCGCGAGGAGGCAGGCGTCTCTTACGTCCTCCTCTGTAAACTCTCCTTTTTTTTCATATCGAAGAAGAACGTGGCTTCCGGACGCCCCTTCTGTGTGGAACCAGAGGTCGTTCCCTCTCGCGACTCTTCGAACGAGCTCGTCGTTCTCGTCGGCGTTTCTCCCGACGAGAAGGGTCTTTCCGGAAGCCGTTACGAAACGGAGAAATGGAGATCTCCTCTCGGTGGGGACTCCCTTTTGCAGGCCCTTTTTCGATAGCAGCCGCCGTACTTTCTGAGAGAACCCTCTTCTGATCATATCGATCTCAGGTGTCTCAAGGAGAATCGACGGAGGGCGCTGCAGCCCGATGATCTCTGTTTGGGAGATCCTCCGCTTCAGATCCTCTATACGTTCGAGCCTGCCTCTCTCGCCCTCGATCCGCTGTGCAGACCCGGCCTCCCT
Source organism: Spirochaetota bacterium (assembly GCA_035527995.1). Classification (GTDB taxonomy): domain Bacteria; phylum Spirochaetota; class B62-G9; order B62-G9; family DRHN01; genus JAFGTF01. The sequence continues at coordinate 5,455 of DATKZJ010000137.1, forward strand.
TCTCTTCATCTTACGGTAGCGCTCGAAGAGGATATTCATGTTCTGCACAGGCGTGAGTCTCGGGTCCAGGCTTATCTCCACGTCGTTTGCGTCAAAGTCATGGACGGTTACAGATGAGGCCCCTTTACGGACCCTGTCGAGGTTGTACTTCAGAAGCTCACCCCACCTCCTGTAACGCTCCTTCTGCTTCGCCTCGTCATCCTCCTCCCCGAGCTTTTTTAAAAGCCTCTCTGTCTTTTTCTCTTCCGTCCTCAGCAACTTTAAAAGCTCTCGGCTGAGGCGTTCGTTCCTCTCCTCGAAGAAATCACGGGCGAGCTCTCTGTTTACACAGAGCTCTCTGTTTACAGAGAAATCACCCTCATCCGCCGCATCCTGCACGGCCTCCTCTATCGTCTGCTGGCCCTTCGGCCTGCCATCCTGCAGCGAAACGATTACGTTTCTCTCACTATCCCTAAGGAGGATATCCGCAGTTGAAAAATCGACGAGAAGAGAGAAATCTTTCTCGTGGTGGACGGAAAAACAGACGCCCCAGTCGCGTAACCCGCGGCCGAAGCATGAGACACCGCATATCCTTCCCCTCGCTATATGCCGGTTCAAAAGATCCGTCCTGGGAGAGGAGTACAGATATTCCTTACATACCGGTTCGAAGAGGAGATGGAGACGCATCGAGCGCTTCATAACAGAAAGGACAAGAAGGTAACGCTTCTTTCTGCTGTATATCGAGACTAAGAGCGTGCCCTCGTCGAGGTTTCGGATCCTCTCCACCCTGCCGCCGAGAATCAGAGGAGTGAGCTCAGAAAGCGCCTGTTTAGTAAGATGTATTGTATCCATTGAAATAACTATTGACACCGACCTGGTATAATATAATAATAAACTTTTAAAAAAGGATGGTATTACGGTGCAAACCCGTTCTCCGTCCGTGGGCGTTACGGATACACATATCCACAGCAGTGCACACACACCGAACAATAGTAAGAAACAGATCGTTTACTGCAGCGGCGGCTTCAATGTTAGCCGGCACAATCGATAGCAACGTTTCACGGATGAGAAACGTAAAAAAGGAGGCAGTAAAGTGCGTGAAATTCTCAGGCATACGCCAGGAAGGATATTCATCGGGGTTCTTTTTCTCTCCGTAGTAGGAATGCTGTTCGTGACGAGGTACTTCACGCAGAAGATCCTCGTCTTTGGCTGGATGACCCTTCCCTTCTTCGCCGGGCTCGTCATGGTGGTTGTCTGGCTCATCGCCTACATGATCTACTTCTTCAAATACTGGCCCTACCGGTAGAGTTGTTAAAAGGAGGAAACGTTATGATAATTCTCATTCTGGTTCTGTTTGGACTTGCCATACTTGGAATGGCGGCATACGGTTACAAGGTATCGGCAAAGACAGCCGAAGATTACATGCTCGCAGGGAGAACGATCGGGGTCGTGGTAATGTTCTTCTTCGTGCTCTTTGCCGTTTCATCGTCGTGGACTTTCTACGGCTACCCCGGGTTCCTCTACCTGCACGGCCCCTCTTACATCTATTTTGTCTGGGGGTCTGTCGCTGGTTTCGCGGCCCTCTACATGTTTCTAGGACCGCGTCTCTGGGCCATCGCGAGGCTGAACCGCTTTCTTTCTCCGGTTGAAGTCCTGGCGGAGAGGTACGAATCGCCGTTCTTACGGGTTATTCTCTCACTCATGCTCCTCGTCTTTATCGTCCCTTATGTGGGGATACAGCCGCTTGGTGTGGGGCTCGGCTTCAAAGCGCTGACGGGGCTCCCTATCATAGTAGGGGCCGCCTATACTGTGGTCCTGCTCGTGATACTCGTAATACTCGGAGGGATGCGTATCGTTGCCTGGGTCAATATCTTTCTGGGAAGCGTCTACGCCTCGGCCCTCCTTGGTTCTCTCATCTGGGTTTTTAATCGGTTTATTCCCGGCGGGCTGAGAGAGGCCGCACAGATCCTTATGGTACAAAACCCTGAGATGCTGAGCGCCCCGGGACCATCAGGCTATTTCACACCTGTGATCGTCGGCGGCACGATGGTCGTCGGACTGATGGCGTTCAGCTGGCCGCATATCGTCATCGGTGTAATGACCGCCCGGGACAAGATGCTCTTTAAATGGTTCCCCATACTCATATTCATATTCGGAGGCGTATTCTTCTACACCCTCCCCTTTATCTGGGGCACTCTCGTGGCGCCGGTGGTCATGCCCGGTGTAACAGGAAAGGAGGCGGCCGATTCGATAGTCCAGACGATAATCACGAAACAGCTTCCAAACTGGTTCTCGATATACGTTCTCATGGGTGTGATAGCCGCAGCAATATCCACCGCTGCAGTACAGCTTCTGACTTCCAGCATTATCATTGCAAGAGATCTCATCCAGGGCTTTTTCAAACCCGATGCAGAAGATTTTCAGATAATCAAGTGGGCACGATGGTCCGTCGTCGGTATTGTTATTATCAGCCTCTTCGTATCTCTGAGATACACCAAGGCAATGGCCCTCTATCTCACGGAGGTCACAATACCGGGATTCGCCCAGTGGGGACCTGCCCTTGTAGGGGGGATACTCTGGAAACGGGGCACCAAGCAGGGCGCTATTGTTGGTACGTTAGCAGGGCTCATATACCTCATTGCAGGACTTATATACAAACCTCTCTTCGTCGGAATGCATCCTGTGATGCCCACGATAATTATTAATATGATTCTCTACATAGTTGTTAGTTTCTTAACTCAACGGCCTTCCGAGGAGATTCAGGCCAAGTTCTTCGATGAGGTTGACGAATTCCTGGAGGCAGGTTAAAAGATGGCAGATAAGTGGAGACTGATATACAACCCTGAAGGCGATGCGGCAGACATCCTCGCCTACCCTTCGGCGCTCGTCGAGGGAAGGCTCGCCGGAAAGTACCTGCTCTCAAGAGAGAAACTGCCCGATACCG
>DATKZJ010000138.1:0-9534 GCA_035527995.1 Spirochaetota bacterium
CCTGTACAATGTAAACTCACTCGACCAGCCCGGCGTCGAGGCCGGAAAGAACTACACCTACAGTATACTAGGGAGAAAGGGCTACGAGAAGGTATGGAAGGAGGAAGCCGGTTTACAGAAAAAGGACTCGAGATATATCATCCCGTAAGACCCCTTCTTCGAAAAAAATATTCTTTACAGCCCGGGATTTTGTATTATACTGTAGAGAAAGGGCGATTAACTCAGCGGCAGAGTGCTACCCTCACATGGTAGAAGTCACTGGTTCAAATCCAGTATCGCCCAATGCCCCGGCGCTAAGGTCGGGGCTTCATTTTGTACAAGGAGGCCGACAGATGCCGACCTCCGAATGCCGGACAAAGAAATGCTTGGAAACCTGATATGGCTTTCACTTATCAATATCAAGAGACGAAAGCTGTTCTCTTTGCTTCTGTTTACAATGGCTTTTCTCGTTGCCTGTTCGCTCTTTCTCGGCAACATCTCCCATAAGCTGCTGAAACTTCCGGACATAACGGAGTTCCGTGATTTCTTCTATGTAATCATCTACTCAGTCCTCGTGATGAGCGTGCTCATCCTTGCCGCGGTTTCGGCAGTATCGGCCAACCTGCGGCGTGCGGAGTACTCGATACTCCGCATATTCGGCGCACAGAGAACGGACATATTCCTCCTCGCCGTGTTCGAGAGTTTTTTTCTCTGCTTCTTCGGTGCCCTTTGCGGGGTCCTGCTCATCATCCTGCTCATTGTATCAAAGGCGCTCTATATTCCCTACTTCTTCGAGGGAATGAGACAATTCTCTCTACATCGGCTCATCGGAATAGGCGGACAGGCAATATTCGCCGCAGTTATCATCGAAGTCATCGTCTCTGCAGTATTGCTGTTCATCCTCCTGAGAAAAGATATCCTTGAGCTCGAGAGGGGGGCGTTTTGAGCATCAAGGCGCAGTCTGTGACGAAGCTCTTTGGGGGCCCGGCACCCGGCGTGCCGTCTGTAGTGGCCGTGAGAGAGGTATCGCTCGATATAAATGAGGGAAGCTGTACCGTAATATTCGGTCCCACAGGGAGCGGTAAAACGACCCTCCTTAGCCTGCTTTCGGGACTCGCAAGACCGAATACCGGAGAGGTCATCTTTCACAACCTCCACCTCTCTCAGTGCAGCGACAGGACGATCTCGTCATTCAGAGACCGCCACATCGGGTACATTCCCCAGGGCCTGCTTCTTATAAAAGACCTCACTGTACTGGAAAACATCCTCTCTCCGAACGCGTTCTGTACGCGCCGTTTGAAACAGCTAAAAGCAGATGCACTTCAGCTTCTCGAGAGGTTAAATTTACAGGATAAGGCCGGTTTCAAGCCGGGTGCACTGTCCGGAGGAGAGAGCAGAAAGGTAATGATCGCGAGGGCGCTCGTTAAGAGGCCGGCGTTTATGTTTGCCGACGAGCCGGTCTCCGATCTCGACGGTGAATCCGCACGGGTTGCGCTCAAAATGTTTTCCGAGCTTCGGGGAGAGGGTTCGGCAATCGTCATTGCATCACACAAACCCCTTTCACTCGGGCGCAGGGCAGACCTCTATATAATTAACAAGGGAAAAATAGAAGACCACAGGAAAGGAGGTGGCACATGAACTGGCTTGAATTGAGGTGCCGTATCGATCAGTGTATCATAGATGATTCGGTAGAGATGGAGATCAAAAAGTGTATCACCCAGAACGACAAGGAGCATCCGGACCGATTCAATCTCTGTCCCAATCTGCGTATCAAGACCACAGACTCCTATCAGAAGGGAGATGTCTGGGACAAGTTTGGAGACATAATCGATAAGTCAAAGGGAAAGGACAAGAGACTGTTCTGAAATCCCTCTGTATCTTTAACCGGTGAAACGATTATGAGAACGATCAAGGAAAACGTAGAAAATGTGAGAGAGCGCATCGACCGTGCACTCAGCAGGTCTGGCAGAAGAGATGAGGTCACCCTCGTTGCGGTGTCGAAGACCTATCCCGTCGATAGAATAAATGAAGCGATCCGTGCCGGGGTGAGGGACATAGGAGAGAACAGGGTCGGCGAAGCAGAGGAGAAACATCCAAAGATCATCGAGGGAGCGAGACTGCACCTCGTTGGACACCTCCAGAGAAACAAGGTAAAACGGGCGGTCGGTCTCTTCAGCATGATCCAGAGCATCGACAAAGTCGAGACGGCCCTCGAAATGGAAAAAAGAGCGGTTTTTCCGGTAGACATACTCGTCGAGATCAATGCGAGCGGGGAGATCACGAAATCCGGAGTTACGCCTGAAGGGCTCTTCGATCTCGTCGAACAGCTCAAACCGCTGAACATGATACGGATAAGGGGCCTTATGACTATAGGCCCGTTCACCGAGAACGAAGCGAAAATCCGAGAATGCTTTGTGCTCACGAGAAGGAAGTTCGAGAAACTTCAGAAAAGCGAGCCGGGACTCGATATCAAATATCTTTCCATGGGAATGAGCTCGGACTACGAGATCGCTATCGAAGAAGGCTCGAACATGGTCAGAATAGGAACCGCCATTTTCGGCACTCGCTCCTCCTGACAGCAGATTATGGAGAGACAGGACATCAGGGTGAGAATCGAGGCAAGAATCCACACCGGGAGCTCGAGGCGGACCGTCGAGCTGAGGAGCGGTACGTACCATATCTACACACATGCCAAGCCGCATGGAGGAAGGGCCAACAGGGATGCAGCAGCCCTCGTTGCCGAGTATATGGGAGTGGCCAAGAGGGATGTCCTCCTCGTGAAGGGCGGGAGTTCCAGGGACAAGGTGTTCGAGATCAAAAAGTAAGCAGGAAGATCAAACGTAAAGATTGATCCTGGAGGGGAATTCTGTTATTCTTGTAGATGATTTTGTGTGGAGGCGTTATGAGAGAGGTGAAGATAGCGGTAATAGGAGGCACAGGCCTCTACAAGATGGAGGGTGTCGGGCCGGTTGAAAGAATAGATATCGATACTCCATTCGGGAGTCCTTCTGACTCGATATCGGTCTGCAGTCTCGATGGAAGAGATGTTGCATTTCTCCCCCGTCACGGCGTCGGACACAGATATCTGCCGACAGAGATCCCTGTAAAGGCTAATATATGGGCTCTGAAAAGACTCGGCGTCCGGCATATCATATCGATCAGCGCAGTGGGGAGCCTCAAGGAGGAAATACACCCTAGGGACATCGTTATACCGGACCAGATAATAGACAGAACACGCGACAGGGACGGCACGTTCTTCGGTGATGGAATCGTCGGTCACGTGTCCTTTGCAGACCCGTTCTGTCCCGAGCTTCGAACGTTACTGGGTGACGCTCTATCATCGCTGGAGCACCCTTACCACAAGGGGGGGACCTACGTGTGTATGGAGGGGCCGCTCTTCTCCACCCGGGCTGAGAGCAACCTCTACAGGTCCTGGGGAGGCAGCGTAATTGGTATGACCGCCATCCCTGAAGCGAAGCTCGCGCGCGAGGCTGAGATATGCTTCGGTCTCGTGGCCCTCACTACCGACTACGACTGCTGGAACGAGGGTGAGGATGACGTGACTATCGACATCATCGTGGACAACATCATGGCGACCACCGCAGCGGCTCAGGACATTATCAAGAAAGCAGTGAGCATGATCCCCGAAAAACGGACCTGCGGGTGCGGAGAGGCTGCGCGATATGCAATAGTAACAGACAGAGAAAAAATCCCGCCTGCCGTGAAGAAAAAACTCGATATCTTCTACGGTAAATATTTTTAGTGCGGTTTTCTCGTAGTTGATTAACGGCTGTGCGGTATTTTAGATGAGTGTATGGAGAGAAAAGCGCCAAAAGCCCCGTTACATCCTATGACGATTGCATATAAGGAACGGGGATTGAAGCCCACGTTACTTACAGTTTGCTGTTGGTCATAAGAAATGGGGACCGGCACATAAAATATAGAACGAACCGAAAAAAATGAAAGCGCTCATTATTCTCCTTGCGGGATGCGTTCTGATCTTCGTGGGGACAGGTGGGTCCCGGATCCTCGCGGATGACATCGTTCGCCATGAAATTGTGAGCAATACAATTGTGAACAATACAATTGCGGGCGGATCAGGTCATGATGTTTCGAGCGCCCTCCCTATCAGCTATGACTTTACTGAGAAGGACAGGGGCTACGAGGAGTCACCTCTCAGGCGTTTCGAGATAGTGTTCTTCATCTCTATTCCGGTGAGCCTGCTCATTACTTTTCTCGGAATAGAGGGATACAGGGTTTTAAGCGGACAGATAGGGGGGTTTACTCCTGTTGAGTACCAATATATGATCTTTTCCACTCTGGGGATCTCACTAGGGGTGGCACTCAAGGACCAGCAGGCGGTTTTCCTGAAAGAGAGGTTTTAAACGGCATATGGAAAGAAAAAGGTTCTTCACGTTTCTCCTGGTGAGCGCCGGAGTAATAGGCTTCGACAGACTCTCAAAGTGGATCATAAAGACAACGATGGAGCTGGGCGAAACGTTAGATGTAATCGGAAATCTCCTCAAGATATCCTATATTCTCAACTCCGGCATTGCGTTCGGGCTGCTGGACAGAAACATCTCGCCCGCCAAGAGACCGCTCCTCATTATAATCTCCTTCATTGCGCTCGGCATAATCCTCTATATTTTCTTTTCTCTTCCTAAAAAGACCCGTCTTTCCGGTGTCTCCATGGGACTGATCTTCGGCGGAGCGATCGGGAACATCATAGACAGAATAGCGCGAGGAGAGGTGACAGACTTTATAGACGTTGATTTTCCCAACATCTCTATCCCGGCTTTGGGCGTGCAGATGAGCAGGTTTGCGACCTTTAACCTTGCAGACTCCAGCGTGCTGGTGGGGATCATCATGCTGCTCGTCATCATCATCATCAAGGGGGGAAAGGCTGAAGGATTCGCTTAGCCGGTACTCTTTCACCGTCACCGGCCAGAACGAGGGAAAAAGGCTCGATCTGTTTCTCTCGGCGCAGTTACAGAAAGCGGGCTTTTCCCGGTCCCTCATCCAGAGATACATAGGACGGAGCGGCGACCTGGTTCTCGTAAATTCGAAAAGAAAAAAGGCGCACTACATCGTCAAGAGCGGTGACAGGATAGAGGTTGAGATACCGGAACCGGAGCCGACCTCTCTTCTCCCCATCCCGCTCTTGCTGCAGGTCATCTACGAGGACGATGATATTCTCGTGATCAACAAGCCGCCCGGAATCCCCACTCACCCTTCATACGGACACGACAACGATACGGTCGTCAATGCCCTGCTCTACTACTTTAAAGAATCGGGGAGCCTCTCCACAATAGGAGGTGAGAACCGGCCGGGAATAGTTCACCGCCTCGACAAGGATACGGCCGGTGTGCTCCTTGTGGCAAAGAACAACGCCTCCCATAACCGTATTTCGAAAGATTTCGCCGAAAGAAGGGTGGAAAAGCTCTACGAGGCAATTGTCAAGGGTGTACTGATCCCGAAGAAGGGTACAATCGAATGCCCGATAAGAAGAAGCGAACGAAACCGGAAGAAGTTCGGGACTGGAGAGGGTGGAAAGCTTGCCGTTACAGCGTATGAGGCAATCGATTCAAAAAACGATACGACCTGGGTCCGTTTCCGGCCGAAAACCGGGAGAACTCACCAGATAAGAGTGCATACCGCGAGCATCGGGCATCCTATCGTCGGAGATGCGCTCTATGCCAGAAAATCGTCCCGTGTAGAGTATATGGCTCTCGTGGCGAAAGAGCTGGAGATCACCCATCCGTCATCAGGGAAGAGGATGCGTTTTACTGCCCCCTACCCGAAGCACTTTCTAGACCTCGGCGAGATCCTGGGCTACAACATGGAGAACAGCACCGGCTCTTGATATGGTGCCTCGCTCCGGGTCCCGGAGGAGTTCCGACTCTCACGAACAGAAGTAACCATGCGACCCTGCCGGGAAACAAACCGATCCGTTGATCCGGCAGCTTTCGTGAGTATCGTCATTGCTTCGGCCTGCAGAAAACACCATGCCCCGGACAGCTTTCTAAGGCTTCCTAACTCTCATCAAAGTCTGATATCACGTAACGCCCGGGCATCCGCAGGTATAAAGATTTTAGGGTTTTACAGTAATGAAACGGTTTTAGGGTTTAACGAAAATGTGTGATCTGTCTCTTCGTAATGTTACTTGCGTTGCAAAGGGCCGGGGGATATAAGAGCTTCGGCCGCAATGACAGGCTTTTGTAACTGGTCATTGTGAGAAACACCCTCGGCAGATGAAACCAGCCTCTTTCGCCCTACCCCGCTGAGGGGTACAATTTATGGTTTTACATAACCACGAATGGTAATATATTTAGGTTATTATATACAACGGTCGGGGCTTTTGAGAGAAAAACCTAATGGCGATCCGCTACCACAGCACTAACAATCATCGGGAGGATGTCTCCTTCCGCGAAGCGATCCTGAACGGGATCGCTTCGAACTACGGCCTTTACATGATAAGGAGGCAGGACATCCCAAAGATCCGTCCCTCCGAGATAAAGGAGATGAAACAAAAAAGCTACGCCGAGATCGCGCACAGGGTACTCCTTCCTTTTGTGACTCCGGACATAGGCGAGAACGATTTCATGTATATTCTTGAGAAGGCCTACAGCGAGAGAGTCATTCCCGTGGAACTTCAGCCTGTGACAGGCCGTACACGGCTCATGTGGCTGAGCAGGGGCCCGACCTACTCCTTCAAGGACTTTGCTGCGCGTTTCTTCAGCGGGATCCTGAACCACTTCCTCGAAAAGACCGGCCAGAAAAGAGTTGTCATTGTAGCCACCTCGGGAGATACAGGCGGTGCAGTTGCGCATGCGCTTCTGGGGTTCGATAACGTCTCCAACGTTGTATTTTTTCCAGAAGGATCAATTTCGGAGCAGCAGCGAAGGCAGATGACGACCCTCGGCAGGAATATACATGCCTTTTCCGTAAACGGGGACTTCGACGTATGCCAGGAGATCGCAAAAAACCTTCTCGGTGACCGGGAGTTTGCCAGGGAGTGCACAGACGATCCGGAGCGATTTACATCGGCGAACTCCATCAGTCTCGGGAGGCTCCTCCCGCAGACGGTATATCCCTTTTTTGCGTATTCCAGGCTGGACACGAACGGCAGCGGATTCTTTGCCAGTATACCGTCGGGAAACTTCGGAGACATGATGGGCACCGTACTGGCAAGAGAAATGGGTCTTCCTGTAAAAAAGATCATCTGCGGCGTTAACGAAAACAGGGTTTTCCCGGAATACCTGAAAACCGGGAAGTACGAGGTTCACGCATCCATCTGGTCTCCCTCAACCGCGATGATAGTTTCGCATCCGAGCAACTTCGCGAGGCTCATCGAGTTTTACGGCGGACACATATACGACGAGCGCGACAAGATCACGAAAAACGTCGTGAGACCTGGAGTCATAGACAGAAAGCCCGATATCGACGAGATGCGCAGGGACATATTTTCGGTGAGCGTATCAAACAACCAGCATTACGATACTATCCGCGAGGTATACGAGAGGTTCGGTGTAGTTCTCGACCCTCACGGTTCCGTCGGCTGGAGGGCCCTCGATGATTTCTTCTCCGGAAAACATGAGGATCATGCCGTAGTATATGCGACCGCAGATCCGGGGAAATTCCCGGTGGATATAGAAAAGGCGATCGGGATTACACCGCCTGTTCCCGAAGGCATAAGAGCCCAGCGGAACCTCGAAGAGAGGGTCTACTCCGTGGACTCTCCTCCTGCTGTTGACGGTATGGGGGGCAAGCGAATGAGCGAAAAGCAGTACGCGGAAGCGAAACAGCGGATCAAGGAGATCTTCAGGGAGCAAAGAAATCAGCTTTAGTGCGGTTTTTTCACAAATTGTATAGCAATGTGTTTAAATGATGACTTGGCAGAAATTTATAGTCTTATGTAAATAATAATGTTTACGGTGAGGAAAGCGCTAAAACCCCCATTTCTTAATATTTACGGTGATTTGTGAGAAATGGGAGTTAGTCAGGGAGTAAGAGGTGAAAAGAGAAAAAACAGATATTCTCGTTATAGGTTCGGGAGTAGCGGGCTGTACCGCTGCAATAGCTGCGGCCCAATGTGGTAAAAGTGTGCTCCTGCTTTCGAAGACCCCCGACCCGATGGAATCAAACACCCGGTACGCACAGGGCGGGATCGTTACCATAGGAGTAGATGACAATGAAAAACTCCTCTTCAACGATATCATGAAGGCCGGTGACGGCATCAGCAATCCCGAAGCCGTCAAGGTTATCGCCGGGGAAGCTGATTCCGCTGTAATAGATTTTCTCGTCGGAGAGATTGATGTCGAGTTTTCGAAGAGAGAGGACGGATCGTACAGCTATACGAGAGAGGCGGCACATTCGCGTCGGAGGATTCTGCACTACTATGATATGACAGGGCTCGAAATCCAGAGGAAACTCATCGAGTATGTAAAAAGAGATAAAAACATCACCCTCCTTTCCGACTATACGGCAATAGATCTCATCACAACACACCACAACTCTAAGAACCCGCTGATGAAGTACAAGAAAAACCTCTGTCTCGGCGTCTATGCCCTCGACAACCGCACAAAAGAGGTGAATACCCTGCTCGCGGACGCCACCATCATCGCGACAGGAGGCATAGGGAGGCTTTACCAGCATACGACGAACCCGGAGTGCGCCTCAGGTGACGGTATCTCCATGGCATACAGGGCGGGCGTAGAGGTCGCCAACATGGAGTATGTGCAGTTCCATCCCACCAAGCTCTATACCGAGGAAGGGACCTCTTTTCTCATCTCCGAGGCCGTACGGGGAGAGGGAGGGAAACTGATCAACAGGTTTGGTGAGGCGTTCATGGACCGGTACTCTCCTAAATGGAAGGACCTTGCTCCGAGGGACGAGGTGACCCGTGCAATATACAACGAGATGGCCATGACTGATTCGAGCCACGTATATCTCGACATCGCCAACAACAACACGAAAAAAATCAACGTCAGGGAGCGGTTTCCAAACATATATGAGGAGTGCAAGAAGCATAAGATAGACATCGAGACAGAGCCGATACCTGTCGTGCCAGGAGAGCACTATTTCTGCGGAGGGGTGCTTATCGACAATCTCGGCAGGACTACGCTTGGAGGTCTCTTCGCAGTCGGGGAAGCCTCCTGCTCAGGGGTACACGGAGCAAACCGTCTGGCCTCAGTCTCGCTTCTCGAAGGGGTCGTATTCGGAAGAAGGGCCGGAAAAACGACCGGTAAGTCCAGGACTAATCGGCTCTATTTTAAAGACATCGCAGACTGGGAATACCCCAAGAATGTTCAAAACAGGAACAACGATCCCTTCCTTACACTCCAGGACTGGAACAACCTCAAGACTACGATGTGGAACTATGTGGGCATCATTCGCACCGAGACGAGGCTCACAAGGGCCGTCTCTGACCTCAGAAACCTCTACTCCAGGATTTCGGACTACTACCGCGACACGGATCTCACCCGCGCAAAGGTCGAGCTCAGAAACGGCATTATCATCGCACTGTGCATTGCGCAGTTTGCGAAACGAAACAAG
>DATKZJ010000139.1:0-4185 GCA_035527995.1 Spirochaetota bacterium
TCATCATCAAGATGAAGGTGATAGGGGAAATCAGGTCGTTATTACGGGAGCTTTTTAAAACTATGCGAAAGAGGCACGAGTGCTACATGGAGATAGATATCGACCCCGTCTCCATGCTCTAAAAATTTCTTGTTAAAAAAGATCAGCTTGATTATATTTTTGCTATGGCATTGAGAACAGTGAAAAAATATCCCGATCCGATTCTCCGCAGGAAGGCGGAAGATGTAACAGATATTGACGAAGGAATCCATGCCGTCATCGAGGATATGTTCAAGACGATGGAGGGGGAAGCCGGGGTTGGGCTTGCTGCACCTCAGATCGGGATATGCAAGCGGATTATCGTGGTATCAATCAATGAGAAGGGATTCGAACATCTTGCCCTCATAAATCCTATGATAACGTCTTCATCTAAAGAGCTTGTAACTTCCGAAGAGGGTTGTCTCAGTGTCCCCGGGATCAATGCCGACGTGAGCAGGCCTGAAAAGGTTACCGTACAGGGTACCACAAAAAACGGCGGGGTCGCAGAGATCACCGCGTCCGGCCTGCTGGCACGCGTACTCCAGCACGAGATCGATCATCTCAACGGCGTCCTTTTCATAGACAGGCTGTCTGAAAAGGAGCGAAAGAGGATCAACAGTGAACTCGATGACATGCAGCGGGAGTTTACTGCCATGGTCCGTTGATCATTTCTCTCGATCGACTAACGTCCATTTCTATGTGAGAAATGGACGTTAACATACCGTTTGTCGGCACTTCCTGCTGAAAATTGTTCGTAATGGAAGAGAATGAAAGCTCCGCGTATCGCCTTTTTCGGCACACCACTTCTTGCACAGGTTTGCCTCGACGCGCTCCACAGGTCCTTCGGAGTATCTCTCGTAGTTACGAAGCCTGACAGAGAATGCGGCAGGGGTAAGAAGATAACCCAAAGCCCTGTTAAGGAGTATGCCGCTGAGCACGGAATCGACGTCTATCAGAAAGCCGATCTGAGTACGGACATCATCGAGGTGCTGCGCTCCAAAGAGATAGGGCTCAACGTCGTTGTAGCGTACGGTAAGATACTACCTGAGGCAATCATCGAGCCTCCTGTGCTCGGGAGTGTGAACCTTCACGCGTCGATTCTCCCCAGGTACCGCGGTCCGTCTCCGCTTGTGGCGGCCATTCTCAACGGGGAGAAGAAATCCGGGATTACCCTGCAGAAGATGCACCGCCGTATGGACGCGGGAGATATCATCGCGCAGCGGGAGATATCGATCGATGACGGCGACACGGCGGGGGACCTGCTGGGGAAGGTTATAAAAGACAGCCCTGACTTTATCGTGGACGGAGTACGAAGGTTTACATCGGGAAAGATCAAGCCTGAGCCTCAGGATGAAGCGGCCGCTACCTACTGCTCCATGATAAAGAAAGAAGACGGTCTTATCGACTGGAGCAAGCCTGCAGAGAGAATCGTGAACGAGATCAGGGCGTACAATCCGTGGCCAGTGGCGCATACGTTCCTCGACGGCAAGGCCCTGAGGGTCTTCAGGGCCGTACTATGTGCCGGCGGAGACGAAAAAAGCGGGGTACCTGGTGAGATTGTGGATGTCCATCAAAAAGAGGGAATCGTGACAATGACAGGGGCCGGAAGGGTCGGTATCCTGGAGCTCCAGCTCGAAAACAAACGGAGAATGGGATACAGGGAGTTCGAATGCGGATGCAGGGGACTTGTCGGAAAGGTCTTGAAAAATACTCTGTGATTGTGTAAATATTAGTAACAGGTTGACTACCCTCCATTTCCGACACAGAAATGGGAGTTTCAGCGGTTGGAGTAGAATACTAAGCTGTAAAAGGAAACCGGTGTGAAACGGGGAATATTGTCCTTTTTTCGGTTGTTTAAGGAACGGGTGGAGTCGAACTCCAAGCTCGTTGTTCGGAATGTCGCGCTTATTATCGCCATCTTTATATGCGTCTTCCTCGCTATTTCGCTTGTTACCTTCTTCGTCTTACGGAAAGGCCCTCCCGAGGTAGCGGTACCCAAGGTCACGAACAAGGATCTGATAGAGGGGCTCATCATTCTGCAGAAGAAGAATCTCAGGGCTTTGATCGATCCAAGGTATTTCTCGGATCAGCCGAAGAACACTATCGTGGAACAGATGCCGAAGGCCGGGAGCATAGTGAGGGAGAAAAAGGATATAAAGCTCATCGTGAGCAAGGGACCTATCATCTCCATTGTAGAGGATTACATGGGAATGACGATCACGTTCGTGCAGAACAGGCTGCAGGAGATATTCTCCTTTCAGGGGAAGACTATCAGGATAGGGAACGTGACCTATGTTGCTTCCGAATACACCGAAGGCACAATAGTGGGCCAGTACCCTCCTCCGAACACCCCGATCACAAATGTCGAAACGATAGACCTGATCATCTCAAAGGGCAGGGAGATACACGCCTTCCAGCTCAAGGATTACACCGGTCAGAAGGTTGAAGATGTGATGCAGCTGCTCGCACTGCGCGGTGTGCTGGTACACATCATCACCGAAGAGGTCCTCGATCCTTCGATGAACGGTATTATCATATCACAGGAACCTGCGGCTGCGACAGTTGTCAAGCGTAACGAAACCGTGACGTTCCTTGTGGGGTATCTGCCTTCCGAAGAGGAGAAGGAGAAGCTCTTCGCACGTGTGCTGAATTTCGACGTCCCTGATGATATAGAGGAAGCGGATGTCCGTATTGTCGTCAAGGACAGAATCAGCGAGCGGGAGATATACAATGCCGAGAACGTCGGGGGCGACAGTATCTCGGTGCCTTTCAAGAGCTACTCCAATACCATCGTATACATATACGTCGACAACGGTCTTTTCGAGATGAGAACGATGGAGTAGGAGCCTTCCCCGGTTTTTAATAAATGGTCATATCCCGATTTGTCATACTGTGTCATTCCGAGGATGCGAAGTTCGAAGAACTTCTTTGTTCTTTAGCCGAAGGTGGCGGCCACATTTCGTTCATCTTGAAGCTGCAAGCCTCAAACGATGAAATACCCTCCTGATACTGTTATCAACAGATCTTTTTTAGACTTCTTCCCCTGATTTTCATTGAATTTTTGCGCCTGAAACGGATCAGGATCTGATATATAAGGGTATTGGTGAAATATCGGGGTTAGGCGGTTTTCATGTGAAAAGCATAATACCGGACCTCAATGGTTCTCCGGTGATAGTTTAGATGAGTTTGGGGTGAAAAAAACACTGAAACGTTCGTTCTCTGAGCATTTACGGTGATATGTGAGAGATGAGTGTTATGAGCTTACGATCCTCTCTAGTGCCCTGTCACTCCTTTTTTCGAGCATCGCAAGGAGCATCAAAAGATTGATCCGCACATCTTTTTCCTCCCTGTAAAGCCTTGAGGTAAGAGCTACACTGTTCTTGAGTAATGGGAACCGGTTCATGAGGTCCGTCGCGGGGAGCTCGCCGCCGGCGATCATTTCACGGGCGCCTTTTACCTCTTGTTTCACGGAGAGAAGAAAACGGCGGGCAGCCGGGCCCGGAAGCGGTAGATGTGAGGAGGGAAGAGCCGGTTTTGTCTGTATGTCTTCTAGTTTATGAAAGCAGTGCTCGAGCTCGACCCACTCTATACCTGGTATAGGTGTCCCCTGAAATGTTGCATTGAAAACCCTTCCTCTGTACTCCGTCCTTCTATCGAACCACGAGAGGTAACTTTGAAATATGAAATCCGAAAGTACAGTTTCGACTTTTATTCCGTCCATCGGGACGGTTTTTCTCGCGGCCAGTCCTCCTGTAAAGGCTGTTTGAACCGTCCTGAACCGGGTTGAATTCCTGTAATGAAGGTTGTAGGAGGGAGAGGAGCTCACATGGGACATGAATCCGGTATAGGAGAAATCGAGTCCGGCGAGCAGCACCGGGTCAGCCCCGGTATGAATGGCAAGCTCTATCGCGGTTGTAGCAACCGAGCCTCCGCAGCGAAGCCTGCCTGTATGAGGGTAGAAAGATTTAAACTTCGATATGATGGGGTGGGCGTCCTGATACACTGTTCCTCCATCCGATTGTGTTTCTGCGGGGAGTGCAGTGCTTGAGAAGAAGAGGGGGTTTCTCCAGTGTTTCAGTATCTTCGGGTAGACGATGAGGTCTGAGACGAGCACAGTATCCCTGCTTGCGGTTTTTTCCATGAAGTATGAGAAGAAGTCGAGGAAGT
>DATKZJ010000140.1:0-13828 GCA_035527995.1 Spirochaetota bacterium
GGTTAAACTCTCAGAAAAATAAATAAAAATACCCTGGATCGAACATTCGTGTAAAATGGGGACGGCGCCCATTTTACCTCGCTATTGCTCTTAATTATGTTGTGGTAGAAGTATGGGTATAACTCTTGTATAAAAATAGGCACTGTCCCCATTTTTCAGCGTGAGGGGTATTATCTCCTTGACATATCGGGCGCTCATTTTATAATAATCTCAGCCGGGGGAGAATGTTTACTGTAACAGCCTGCAGATGACTCCCTTTGGCAGTTCTTCTGTGTTTGATCCCGTATAGATCGCAGCTCGTTTCTATAAACTTGTATAATAAACTCCAAACCCTGACAGGGGGTGCTACCTCATGAACCAGCGTCATTCGGAAGTAAAGGTATGGACTGAAGACATCAGCATACCGACTTACAGGAGGGGTCCGGAAGACCGAAATCCGCCGCTATTCATAGGACGAAAAAACCCGATCCATCCGGGGAGCTCGATCATATACCCCTACCCTATGCAGGACAACCTCACCGATACAAAGGAACAAAAAAAGTGGCTGGCGGTCTTTCTTGAAAACGAATTCTTGTGCATCACCATACTTCCCCAGCTCGGAGGCCACGTGCTCTCAGTGCTGGACAAGGTCACAGATGAAGAGGCTATATACAGGAACCATGTGCTCAAGTTCAACAGAATAGGGATCAGAGGAGCCTGGGTCTCCGGAGGAATCGAGTGGAACTTCCCAAACGGGCATACGGTGACCACATCATCCCCGGTCGATTACGCGATACAAAAAAACGCTGACGGGAGCAGGACCGTCCATATAAGCGATATAGAGAGAGTTTCCAGGATGAAATGGTCCGTGGGCATAACTCTCTACCCGGGACGCGCCTTCTTCGAGACAAAGGTGCGGCTCTTCAACAGGACCGCCTTGCCGAACAGGTTCTGGTTCTGGGCAAACTCCGCTGTGCCTGCAAGCAAGGGGCTTGAATTCATCACTACCGCTTCGAAGGTGATGACCCTGACGGACGTGATGGACTTTCCCATCCATGAAGGCGTCGACATACGGTGGGACAAAAACCACCTTGCGGCCCAGGACCTCTTCAGCCTGAACCCCTGGGGGGATTTCGTCGCGTGGTACAACCATGACCTCCACCGCGGCATGGTAAACCACGCGGACAGCTTCGAAGCGCGCGGAAAGAAGTTTTTCACATGGGGAAACAGCGACGCCGGCCTGATCTGGACCGATCTTCTCACCAATGACGACGGCCCGTACGCCGAGATGCAGAGCGGAAGGCTCCGGACGATGCGGATCTGGGAAATACTTTCTCCCTTCAGCGTGGAATCCTGGAAGGAGGTCTGGTACCCGATCCGGGCGATCGGATCGCCGGTTTACGCAAACAGGGACGTATGCCTTTCATACATACCTCACAAAGAGAAAGGCTTCGTCCGAATCGGCGTGCAGGCGACAGTATCGGAGCCTGACGTGGAGATCTCGATAAGGAAAGGTAAAAACACGATCTGGACCGACAGGACCGATCTCGACCCGGGCAGTCCCTATATCAGAGAAGTACGGCTGAAACCCGCGCAGATAGGCGTAAAAGACACAGTGATGAGGATCACGTCAGAGCTAGGCGCCGTCATTGCCGAGTGGAACGGCAGTACAGCCGCCGATGAAACGATGAAAGAGTACTATAAGATCGAGCCCAAAAAGGAGGCCTGTACGGCGGAGGAGATCAGTGCCAACGCTGCTGCATACGAGAAGCTCGGAGACTCACCTCTTGCCGAGCAGTCCTACAAGCAGGCACTGTGCTGCGATCCGGGCCATACACCTTCCCATCTGGGCCTGGGAGTGCTCGCGCTCAGGTCCGGGCTGCTCGATGAGGCTGCCGGGGAATTCGAGTTCGTTCTCGCGCGCGACGAGAATAACCCGGAGGCGAGGTTTTTTCTTGGAGTGTGCTATATGCTCGGCGAGGAGTTCGATAGCGCAATCGGCGAACTTTTAACGCTTTCGAGGAGCAGATCGCTTGCAGATACCGGCGCGTACCTCCTCGGAGGTCTGCACCTAGGGCGAGGGCAGACAGACCGTGCGATACTGTACCTCGAAAAAGCACTCAGCCTCAACCCTCAGAACCTTGACGCAAGAGCGCTTCTCTCCTGCGCGTGGAGAAAAAGGGGGGATGCCGAAAGGGCGCTGTCGCACGCCTCCTCTGTTTTGGACGAAGATCCGACGAACATCATCGCACTCTCTGAAACATATTTCGCCTCGGAGCAAGCAAAGAAGGGCGAAGACTCAGCGAAAAACCTCTCGCGCATGAAAAAGACCCTTCGCGGAGAGGTACAGTCCTACCTCGAACTGTCGTATTCATATACCGGTTTCGGCCTCTGGGACGAGGGAATTCGTGTTCTTCTCACCCTATCCGCGGACCCCGGTACAGACGACAGCTACCCTATGCTCGACTACTGCCTGGGGTACTTTCACCATAAAAAGGGTGATGCGAAAGAGGCCCGTAAATACGCAATGTCCGGCGGGGGAAAGGACCCCACTCTCGTGTTTCCTCACCGCCTCGAGTCCGAACGTATTCTTCGATGGGTGATAGAGGTCTCACCGAAAGACGGAAAGGCGAAATACTATCTCGGCAACCTGCTTGCTTCCAGGGGAAGAGAGAAGGAGGCCGTCAGGCTCTGGGAAGACGCAAAAAGAGACCTTCAAAGTTTTTCCGTGCTCCACAGGAACCTGGGACGGGCGTACTGGCTCGTCGAGAATGACCCGGACAGGGCGCTGAAGGAGTATGAGAAGGCGTTCACCCTCTCACCGGAAGACTACAGGATCTATTACGAGCTTGACACGCTCTATGCATCGTACGGCCTTACACAGAAGAGGGGCAAGCTGGCGGTCGGAGTACATGAGGAGCTCAGGGGAAACGATATTGTCGAAGAGCGGCGCGCTTCCTACTGTACGGATGCCGGCGAGTACGACGCCGCCCTTAAAATCCTCGGCGCCACGAAATTCTTTCCGTGGGAATTCTACACAGAAGGCAGGAGGCTCTATGAGGCGGCAAATTTCGGCAAAGGGCTTCAGTTCTTTTCGAAAGGCAACTACAGCGACGCCATAGAGAGCTTTAAGGCGGTGATGAAATACCCCAGGAATATCGGGGTGGGAGAACCCGCAAAGAAGAGCCATGCCGAAGCGCTGTACAGGATCGGGCTGGCACTCGAGAGGCTGGGGGAAAAACACGAGGCTCTTGAATCCTACAGGCTTGCTTCCGAGGAGGAGCATACCGATTGGAACGAGCTTCGTTACTACGAGGCGAAGGCAAAACAGCGTCTCGGAGAGAAAAAACCAGCATCCATGCTTTTTGACGGGCTTCTCACAAGCGCCTTGGAGGGTCTTGAGGGCCCGGGCCTTGAGGGCCCGGGCCTTTCGGAAGAGGGAAAGGCCCGGTTTCTCTATCTTGCCGGGCTCGCCTGCAAGGGAAAGGGGAACACCCTAAAGGCGAACAGCTTCTTCTCCCGCACCCTCGCCCATGACCCGTCTCACCGCAGGTCGAGATGGGAGCTTGAAGGGTTCGTAAAGGACTGACGATACATGTAAAAGGAGGCGTAACCACATGAACGACCCAATCGGAATAGGGATAATCGGCGCCGGTTTCATGGGCATGCTTCATGCCCGTGTATTCTCCCAGATCTCCGGTTCCCGCATCACTGCGCTGTACGATCCGGCCCTGAAGGAGGCCCCCCTTCTGGGAGAGCCCCCCAAAGCCCCTGCTCTCTGCACCCATCATAAACAGCTGCTGGACAACAAGGACGTGGATGCAGTCGTCATAGCGACTCCGGAAGACCTCCACAGACAGTTCGCAGCGGATGCCGCGTCCGCAGGCAAGCATATTCTCCTCGAGAAACCGATCGCAACGACACTCGAGGATGCGGAAACTATCATCTCAGAGAGTAAAAAAAATGGTGTAAAGCTGATGATGGCACACATTCTCCGCTACGACACGAGATACGCGCAGATAAAGGCCGCGGTCGACGACGGTACCGTGGGAAAACCGCTCGTGTGCTACGCAAGAAGGAACGCCCCGATCCAGGAAGCGCGGAGGCTGGGCGGCCGCTGCGAGGTCGAGGAGTATATATCAGTCCACGATATAGACCAGGTGTTCTGGTACTTCTCCGACAGAGCGGTTCGCGTGAGCGCTGAGATCGTGGAGGGGCCGGTCATGAAGGAGCTCGGAGTGCACGATTTCATCTGGATCACCATCCGCTTCGAGCACGGCGGGCTCGCGGTCATTGAAACCGGATGGGGCCTCAGTGAAGGGATCCTGAAATGGAAACGTCCCGAATCGTGGGGAGGGTTCGGGGATGTCCTCCTGGAGCTCATCGGCGATAAGGGCTCCATCTATCTCGATTACAGGCCCATGACCCTCCATGCGGTCGATGAGGAGGGATGGAAGTTTCCCGACACGCTGCACTGGCCCACCCTTCACGGCGAGGTGGCCGGAGACGTTCTCGCAGAAGATCGTTATTTCCTCAAGGTTGTGCAGGGTGATAGGAAGATCATAAGCTCAGGCGAGGACGGAAAAAACGCACTGGAGGTGGTCCTCGCCGCGCAGAAGGCATATAAGGAAGGCACAATAGTCGGCCTGTAATCGCCCCTTCAGGCCATCCTCGGTTTGCAGAGGATCTCACACACGAGGAAATCCTTTACCTTTCTTGCAAATGCGGGTTTTGCAACGATAGCAGTGTCACAGCCCTCATCTGTACCGCCCACAGCAACAATCTCTTCCCCTGGCTCTATCATACCCGCTTCCAGCGCCATGATCGATATCTCAAATGCCACCTTCATTCCCTGTGAGAAGGAGCGCAGGGTGTTCGCGATGATATTTCCAGGCGTGGATTCCCCAAGATGCCCTTCGGCGACACCGTCTGCGAGCGAATGGAGGGAGGTCAGCACCTGTACCCCCTGTTTCTCTATCCGCTCTCTCTCCTCCTCCGTCATGGTCCACCCCATGTCATCGTAGGAGCTGCATATGCTCACCGCAATAACTTCTATACCGGTCTTTTTTAAGACCTTCGCCGCTTCGAGCGCCGTATATCCGTGTGTGGAGGCGACGACAGCAGAACGGATCCCGAGCTGCACAGCTCTGTCCCTTGCTATTGTGAGCGTCTCCACAGTATTGCTTTTTCCTCTCTTCTCGAAATAGGTGACGCTTCCTTTCACAGTTTACCTCCCGTTTTTCGTAATTTATATCCTGTCACGAGACAGGGTAGTTCCCGAACCGTTTATATGCTCTGTAGAACGCCCGGATGTTCTCTACCGGCGTCGTCGGCTGCACGTTATGCGACGAGCAAAGAATGAACCCTCCGCCAGGAGCGAGCTGGGAGACCCTCAGCCCGACCTCCTGCTCGACCTCGAGAGGGGTTCCGAAGGGAATGACCTTCTGATCATCGACCCCTCCCCAGAAACTCAGGCGCTTTCCGAACCTGCGCTTGAGGCGCGCGGGGTCCATGGAAAGGGGCTGTACCGGATTGAGGATATCAAGCCCGACCTCTATAAGGTCATCGATTATCGGTTCCACGTAACCGCAGATATGGGCCGCGATCTTTATCGCTGGATTTGCGTTTCTGAACTCACCAAAGAGCTTCGCATAGCGCGGTTTTACAAACTCCCTCCACATGTCCGGGGATATGAGCATTCTGTCCTGCGTTCCCACATCGTCTCCCGCCAGAATCAGATCGCAGCCTATATCGATGAGCCTCAGTCCCGCTTTCAGGTGAAACTCCATTACGGTATCCATGAGCTGATGAGCGTAGTCCTTGTTGATCACCAGGTCCTGCAGGAACTGCATCATTCCCCGGAGATACCACGGCCCTTCGAAAACCGCACCGAGCACTCCTCCCACTATTCCGTGGGTTTTTCCGAACCTCCTCACAAGCAGCTCAGCCTCCTTATACTGCTCAGGTTTTTCCGGGTCCGGCGGCTTGTAGTCCAGAAGTTTTTTGTCGTCGCCGGAGAGCGGATGGGAAGCGATCTCGGTATAGGAACCAGCTCCCCCGGCGTACTGAACCCGCCTCCATGTGATACCCCAAGGGTCCACATATGTGAGATCGTCGGACAGATAGAACGACGCGACGATACCTGCTATCGACATGAGGCAGTCGTGTCCGAGACTGACCCGCATATCGAACGGATCTTCCTGCCCGGTTTCTTCCATAAGAAGCCGTTCCACCTCCGGAGTGATCCAGAGATCAACCGGCACACGGTCCGGCTCTTCGTGCGACAGTGCCGTAAGCAGACGTTCTTTCGACGTCATGATTCCCCCTCCATTCAGATATTCCTGATATAAGCCGACTCAGACCTCTCGGATGTACCGCTGCTGCTATACGACCGATCTATACCCGGGAGTACCGGCTCGCGAGCTCTTTCATTCTGTCCCCGAGGTCCTCCTTTATTCTTTTTCCCACAACATCGATATCTTCTGCCCTCGTAAGGTCGAGCACATCCGAGCATGTGTAATACACGAGTAGTTCCCTTCCACGCTTTATCAACAGACCTACCGCATCGGGGAGCTCATACTCTCCGGCCTTGCCGGCCTTGCCCGCCTTCCTCGACTCATGCCTCCGGACCTCCCTGCAGGCTTCAATGATATTATGATCGAAACACCAGAGATTCATCGACAGGAGCCTCCTGTTTTCCACCTTCACCCTTTTGTTGTCGTCCGAAAACAGAAGGTCGCTCGTCCTGTACCGGTACGGGTCGTCGGGCTTCTCGATGATATCAACGAGCTTCCCGTGTCTCGTTCGTATCAGTGCAAACGACTTCAGCCTTTTTCTCGTTTCTTCGTTGAAACCGTCGACGTCGAATGCAACCATGGCCACATGCTCATCAGGGGCATTCAGAAGCATGCGGACAGCTCGGACCGGGTAGTTGTTGTCGCCGTTCAAGACTATAAACCTGCTGTCTGCAACAAAATCCCGGGCTGCCAGGACGGCATGTGCCGTTCCTTCGGGAACCTCCTGAAATGAGAAAGAGATGGATGCCTCGGGAAAGAGCACGCCGCCGCGGTCCGTGTAGTGATCCTTGAAAAAACGGTCCTCCGGCTTCAGCACGATGTTGATCTTCGTCAGTCCGGCTTTAATGAGGTTCAGTATCTGATAGTCGAGAAATGGTATCTTTCCGAAGCGTGCGGCCATCTTTTCTCCCGTCCTGATGGCATCGAGCTCCTCTCTGTCACGTACGTATCTCTCCAAATTTCGCTGCATCCTCGACGCACTTCCTGCAGCCAGTATCACGGCTTTCTCAACCATCAGCAGCCTCCCAGTAAGCTCCGCTGGACGCGGGATAGCGGTCGAACCGCGCCTTTCTGTCATATTGAGGGAACCGCTTCAGATACTGTTCCCTCCACTTCTGTATAAAACCGTCTGCTCCGGGCCTGTCCACTACGGCGTAGCAGCTTCCCCCAAATCCCGCCCCGAATCCCGTAGCCCCGTACGCACCGAGCCTGTTGGCAGATTCTTTTAAAAAATCCACCTCTTCGACGATATTCTTCAGATACAGTTTCGACAGTTCATGGGATTCGTTTATCAGCCTCCCGTATTCAGCGATGTTACGGTTTCTCACGGAGACTACCGCCCTTTCCATGATCTGTTCTTCCCTGAAGAACTGGTAGGCCCTTTCCGCGATGTCCTCGTCGACCCCGGCGAGATCGCCGAACGCCCGATCAGCTCTCCTCTCCGAACCTATATCAGAGTAGAACTCCCTCAAAAGGCGTTTGCTGTTGGAGTACACCCTGTTGAGGGCCTCGACGCAGAGTGAGGCTCTCCCGGAAAGCCTGTTGTACTCCCTCATTGCGGTCTTCGTCTTCTCGGCCACCTTCCCGGAGTATGCAGTGACGATCTCGATGCCGTCGGCTGCGGCAACGCTATCAAGGACCTCAGTCGGACAGTACCTGCAGTAGAGGAGCTTTCCCTTCTGTCCGAGAACGATCGCAGTATGGTCCTCAGAACCGCCGAAGGTCCCTACTCCCCTGTCACCTTTCAGCAGGCCGAAGTCCAGGCCGTTTTCAAAATGTGCGAGGTACATTGAAAGAGCGAGGGAGAAATCGGAAACCCCCTTCTGATTCATCTTTATCCCGGCATCTTTACCGTTCTCTAAAACGAGTGACAAGAACCTCCTGTCCTCGAGGAGACCGTTCGGACAGGCGAAGATGAAAAAATCAGTTATAAGTTTCGCCGACGATCCCGAGGTTCCGCCCCCGAACGGGATGTCTCCTGCGAAAACAGATTTCACGTTCTTCAGCGGGCCGAATCCTGCATCCCTGAGATTGACAGAGAGCCTCTTTGCAACGGTCATAGTGAATTGAGCCCCAACTCCCTCCTCCAGAATTTCAGGCTCTCCCTGTCCTATCCTGAGCACGGTTTTGCCGAAAGACAGGTCTGCGTTTACGAGCTCGGAGGCTTCATCGTCGGAAAGCGCGCTCAGCGCAAAAAAATTTTTCGGGCCGGTGAGAAGAAACGTCTCTCCCCCCTGATAGTCTGTGTGCTTTCCCAACAGCTCGACCCTGTTCGGTACCGATATTATGTATAAGGTCTTCTTTTTAACGAGATGAGGAAACTTTTCCTTGAACAGTTCGTATACCCTGACAAACATCTCCCGCTTCTCGCGAACAACCCTTTCATCGCTTCCGAAAAGTTTTTTGTACAGATCATCTCCTCGGATTCTTTCTTCGAACACCGCAATTCTCCTCCAGCAGACCGGCCTGTATTACTCTTTCGTCGATTCCCCGGAGCTCCACTCACCTTTTTATAAATATCCCTGTCTCGTTTTCGCCATCCAGTGTCCCGGTTCCTGCACCTCGCCCCGCTGTCCAGTGCCTGCTTTTATCTCTGTTTTCGATACGAGAAAAGATGCTGTATGATTCTATCAAGGTGAAACAGTTTCTTTTGCTTGTACCTAAAAAAATGCCGTGTACAACTTATTCTTTTACCGGTCAGTGTGTTAACCGTCTTCTTTTATTCCCCCGATCTCCCTCAAGAGCTTCAGATAATATTTATAGTTTTCAAAAGGCACATCAGGAGGGCAGAAATGATCCAAAGCGGGAAAGTACCCCCCCCTGGAAACGAGAAAGGGCACTTTATTCATCACTTCTTCTTTTATTGCCTCTTTTCCACTGGCCAGCGCCCTTTTATCTATGTTGCCAATGAGAATGAACTCCCTGCCGTATTTTTTTCTCAGTTTAACTGCATCCATTCCAGAAGTGACTTCCAGGGGGAAATGGCCAGTCAGACCGCTTTCTATCCAGAGTGGTATCAGCTCTTCTGTATTACCGTCGGAATCCACTAGAATAATATCTATCCCCGCCGACAGTAGAATGTCGTTGATTTTTTTATAGTGAGGCATCATGAATGTTCTGAAAAATTCGGGTGAAATCAAAGAACCTGTTTTATATGCCATGTCTTCCCAATACATAACGAAATCAATCTCGACATCCTTAATCACCTTCTTTATTATCTCTATCTCAAAGTATTCCAGCCATTCGCCCATCTCGTGTACCAGTTTTGGATTATCATAAAACATTATGCACAGATTCTCGAAACCGACAAATTCCCTGAGCAAGCCGAAAAAACTGCCGACAGGAAGGCCCAGAGGATAGTCTCTATCTTTCCAGCACCTTACTTTATCTTTCCACCAAGCGGGATATCGAGTCGGTTCATGCGGATCGAGTCTTTTTTTGATCTTATGCCAATCTTTAGAATCCTTCACCGGGTAGGCCAGCCATTGCGGCATGCGTTCGGGCTGATTCTTCCACTCCCTGTACATGACTCCCGATTCCCCGATAACCGTTCTCGTTTCATCATCTTCCTCCAAGACTTTCCGCTCGAATAGCGGAATAAAAGGGGGAACATACGGAGGCCCGAAACTCTTCCCGAGGCCGTATATCTGTGAATAGACACCAATAACTTCTACTCTTTCAAATCCAAAATACTCCCCTCGATGTTCGTTTGAAAGCACCTCAAGCGAAGCTCCCTCCTCTACCCAAAGTTCCAGCGTATCATGCCAGTACCACTGATGCCATGATGACTCGAAGACATAATCCTGAAGCTCAAAATGCGATACTTTTAAGAAACGTTCTCTACTGTTCATCCTATCTGTTTCTCCTCTCCTGTTTTAAGCTTATTGCGATGATCACACAAGTCCTGTAAATGAATACTATCCCCTCTTTGCCGAGCTTTCACTCCGAGGCCAAGTATCCCGAGATGAAATAGGTCGAGACGAATTCCATGTTTGTTTTAGGCCCATCCATCTTTTATGGCTTCATATGCTTTCTTCGCTTATACTGATTTTGATTTTATTATGAATCTTCAGATCAAATGGAGCTTGTGCTCAACACAATCAGGGTATATTTTGTTCTCCTCACACTCCTCCATACGAAAACAGCATCGATGACACAGCAGCTTGGACACAGAGCTTCTCTTTTTTCGAATTCACACACAAGAGAACGGCAATTCCGGGATTATAGATACAAAATTGTAGCTTCAGTATTTAACAGCTCCGAGGATAATTCCCTCAACAACGAACTTCCATACAAAAATTGCAAGTATCAGCGAAGGGATGAGCGTGATAAATATCCCTGCCATCAGCATACCCCAGGCAACATCGGTGTTCGTTGACAGAGCTGCCATGGCCACAGAGAGGGTACGAGTTTTTTCCGTACCGGAAAGGATCAGGCTGTATAAAAATTCCGAGTATGAGAGCATGAAGGCAAACAGGCCTGTGGCCACCATACTGGCGGCTGACAGGGGAAGCGTTATTTTCCTGAAGATCTGAATTCGGGTCGCGCCGTCCACTGTTGCAGCCTCTTCAATATCAACTGGTATTCTTCTGAAAAATACCGAGAGAATAAGAACAGTAAAAGGAAGGGTGAGAAGGCTGTGCACCATTATAATGGCTATTTTCGTATCGAGCAGCCCGAGAGCCTGGATAATAAGGTAGAATGGAACGGCAAGAGCCGCCGCAGGAAGGAGCCTGCACATTACGATCCCCATAAAGGTAGCGGATTTGGCCCTGAACCTGATTCTTGCAAAAGCATACGCCGCCATACTACCACACACGATATTAACACCCATAACAGATAACGCTATTATGGCGCTGTTCATCATCGAGTGAGGTATTTGTCTTGCCTCCTGGGTGATCATGCTGCGCATAGCACCCCGTAACTCGTAAGTCCTGGGAACTGTACCGAAAAAAATGTACCCATAATAATCTAATGACGGTTTCATAGAAAACCATTTGGGCGGATAGGAGAGCAGCGCCGCGTCCGGTATTATTCCTCCGAAGAGTGTCAGTAAAAGAGGGCCGACGCAGAAGAGGAATACGATCAGCGCGAGGATATGAATAAAGATCTTCTTCGCCATAGCACTACTCCTTTACCAGTATGTCAGTTGGAATAGCCTTGAGAATAGCCATTATTAAAGCAAAGGTAATTACAGCCGTGATGACTCCAAGAGCCGCTCCATTACCGAAATTTAAAAGCTTAAAGGCTTCCGCCCAAATATAGTAGGACAGGAGGGTCGTTGCACATCCTGGGCCTCCCCCTGTAAGTGAATAAACTGCATCATAGCTCGTCAGCCCCATGATACACTGATAGATGAGGGTAATAATGAGCATTCCCTTGATCTGGGGGATGGTTATGGAAAAAAGCCGCCGGAACGCCCCTGCGCCGTCAACTTCTGCAGCTTCATAAATTTCTTTGGGGATTGTGGTGAGAGCGGCCATGAGAAGTATGCTTGCAAACGGGACCTGGGTCCATATTTGTGTCACGCTTACAGAAAATTTTGCGAGATGGGCATTCATGAGCCATGGTATGTAGCTTTTGATAATTCCCAGCTTCAATAAAAATCCGTTCAGGAGCCCCCACTGGCCGTGAAAGATCCAGAGCCAGAGTATACCCGCCACAGATCCTGGGATGGCCCACGGGAGAAGAATAACAGGACGGAGAATAGCTCTTCCGTGAAATTTTGTAAGCAGAAGCCTCGCAATTCCTAAAGCTATTATCACAGTTGCCGGGGCTGTGGTAATGGTAAATATCAGAGTATTGAATAAGGCCTCTTTAAAATAGATGCTTGTTACTACATCGATATAGTTCTTTAAACCGACGAAAGGTGTAGTGGGGAGCACGAGGATTATCCGATGGAGGCTGTTGTAGATCGCATATCCTACGGGAAATACGGTAAATAGAATAACAAGAATGAGTACAGGGAAAAGCCACTCTATGGGATACCGGGAATACATTTTTCCCTTCATATCTTCCCCTCGTCGGGCTATGACTTTTTAAGAGGGATATGTTCAGGCAAAATTCAGCCTGAACATATCCCAAGAGTTACCATCGTCGCAGGTGCCCTTTAGCCCATAAGCAGCTTTTTGTACTCTATCCACTTCTTGGCACCCTGTTCCATAACCTCTGTTGGTGATGCATCGCCGTTGATACCTTTTGCCATGAGAGGCCGGAAGAACTCGCTCCACATTCCCATCCATTCGGTCTGCGTTCCGTTTTTCGCCAGTTTCGCCTGCTCCTTGAACTTGTTCATATCGATCCAGCCATTCCACGCTTTAATGACATCAGGATCATCCATTAGCGGCAGAGCCGCGAAACCGAGGCCATTCTCAACAGCCCACCTCTTGGCAACACTGTAATCCCCGCCCCCGAATGCCTCGATGAACTTCCAAGCCGCCTCTCTCCTGTACTCATCCTCGGCCGCCTGCTGCGTCATGCAATAGAATTTGGCAAATCCCAGACATGCATGCGTGCTTCCAGGCATCAGGGTCATATCGAACTGCCCGGCAAGTCTCGAAGCAGGACCATTCATGGCGGCGAGCATGTAGTTGTACATAACAGCCATTGCGTGCTGACCTGTGTTCATTGCTATGTTTATCTTCGATTCATGCGGCGAGTAGCCCATCAATCCATGTTTAACCTTCAAATCCTGCAGCCACTGCATGTGTTTGATGGCCTCAGATCCTGAATCGGCAAAAACAGGATTCAGATCGGCATCGAAGAATTCACCGCCCCTCCCGTAGACCTGGGACATGAAGTCTTGTAAGAAATTTGGAAGCGTCTGGTCGAACTGATAGACAAAAGGCTGAGCTATTTTAGCGTCCTTTTTAAGCTTCTGACAGGCTTCCAAAACAGCATCCCACGTATCCGGAGGATCGATGCGGTGATCCTCAAATATCTTTTTGTTGAACTGAAATGTGATCAGATCCGCATAGTAGGAGAGTCCGTAGAGCTTGCCCTTGTATGTCATATCCCCAAGAGCGTAGTTTGCCGTTTTATCCTTGTACTGCTTTATGTCCGGGAAGTAATCCTCCAGTGGGGCCACCCATCCTGCGGCCGCCCATTCGGGAAGCCAGTCCTCACCGTTATAGATGATATCCGTGCGTGTCTTTCCCTTGAATCGTAGAACTAGAGTATCGTGGTAAGTGGTCCAGGTGTAGTCCGTAAGTTTCACCTTTACGTCGGGATTCGCTGCTTCGAACTTTTTAATGTTGTCCTGAATGGTATCGAGCGCGTAGTTCCAGACGATGAATTCGAGGGTGATAGGCCCCTCAGGAGCGGCCCCCTTCTTTTTCCTTTTCTTTCGCTTCTCCTTTGCATAGAGGAGATTCATCCCGGGAGACATCAGAAGGCCGGCCCCCACTGCGGTCCCTACAGCGCCTTTGATGAAATCGCGCCTCGATACTTTCCGCTGCAGGAACTCCAAGGCTTCATATCTCTCTCTCTTCTCCTTTTCATCCATACTGTATACCTCCTTTTATTAAAAGAAATTAAAAATCAAGCTCACAACG
>DATKZJ010000141.1:0-6365 GCA_035527995.1 Spirochaetota bacterium
GATAAGAGTCTTGAGGAGAGAATGATGAGCAGGATGAGGATGATGCCCCACGCGAAAAGTCTCTTTATCTGCAGAGACTGGTATGCCGATTGTATCTGAAACCCTATCCCGTTGTTCGCACCGAAATACTCTGCAACGACAGACGCCTTTATACCGAGCGTTACCCCGAGCTTAAGGGAGGAGGTTATAAACGGCTTCAGGTGAGGTAGTACGACCTCGCGTATCCTCGGGACGTGGCCGGGGGAGAATACTCCAACCATCTCTTCGAGCTCTTTCGGAACCGTTTTGATTCCTTCGGAGATGTTTACAGCAACGAGAGGGAAGCATATAAGAGCGATGACGATCATCGGCGAGACGAGCCCGATACCGAATACCAGGATGAGAGGAATCGCCCAGAGGATCGGAGGGATCCCCTGGAAGAGGAGTATTGTCGGCCTGAAGAACTGTTCGACGCGCTTTGATCTCCCTGCAGCGAATCCGACGACCATTCCGGAGACGAACCCCAGTGAAAACCCCGCAAAGACCCTGAAAAGAGTGATAAGGATATGTTTCCATGTGAAACCGAGGCTGAAGAGAGAAACCGTCTCAAAAAGGGCCGTCCATGGCGGCGGGATGATATACGCGCCCAGCAGCAGGGAGAGGACTGTCCACACCGCAACAAGGGCAATGCTGCCGAGGGTGATAAAAGTAAGTTTCTCTTTCACTATGACCTCTTTTACGGTATAAAAAAGAAATCCTGGTCGAGGTCCTCTCGCTTCCCCGGCAGGTACTTTCTTACCTTACTGTAATAATCCTGAACAAGGTCCATGTTTTTTTCGAACGAGGGAATAAAAAAGAGTGTGTTCTCAATCGCCGTTTGCAGAACATCTCTGGGAACATCGATCTGCGTCTCTGTAAGCCGCGCGGCTTCTGTGCTGTGGTCCCGGACCCAAGCCGATGCCTCCTTCCACTCCCCGGTTATCTTTACGATCGTTTCCTTCAAGTCGTCTATCCTCTGCAGGGTCGTAAAGAGGCTGACCTGGGGAGAATAGCGGGAGTCTTCACCGCCGGTTTCGCTCAGCTCGGCCCATGCCTCCTTGTAGTCTATGGCCCTCAGGAGGCCCCTGTTCATGATAACATTCGTGGCAAGAGGCTCAGGAAGGGGGGCCGCGTCGATAGTTCCAGACAGGAGCATGGGAACGGTTTGTGTGTAAGGGGCGTAGCGTATGCTGAGGTCCTTGTCGGGGTCGAGGCCCGATTTCGACAGAAGATAGCGAGTCTGGAAATCGAGAGGAGCACCCGGAAAGGGGAGCGCGATACGCTTGCCCGCGAGATCAGCGAAGGATCGGATTTTTTCATCCCTGCTGACGAGATATGATACACCCCACACGCCGGTGTTGACCATTACCAACGGCCCGCCGTTTAACCGGTTCTCCCATCCCGCGCTCGTACCCGTAAAGAGCAGGTCGACCTCCCCCTTTATGAGCCTGGCCATCGCAGCGGGGTGGTTGATGAAGAGCTCGACGACGATGTCAGTGCCCTCGATCGGGTCCTTTTCAGCGAGAATGAGAAGCGGGGTCGAGGCTGTTGATCTGGGAGCCAGTATCCGTACGGTGCCGGGCGCGTCAGGGTTTTTCGCATATGAATATGACGCCGGAAGAGCTGGCGCCAACAGGGTCAGTACCAGGAAAAGAGGCGGCAGGGATATCGCCCTCTTTGGTGCCTTTGAGAACATTATTTTAAAAAAGGATTTTCGTGGCATGATATACTCCTTTAATGTTCCGGTACCGCCGGGCTCCTACAAGCTGATTGTAACAGATTCGGCAACGCTTTAATCTGTTTTTCAAATCCTTGTCAGTAAAAAAGATACCGATGGGCTGTTTAACCCCCACTTCTCACATAGGAATGAGGGGTTCAATCCCCGTTTCTCATGACCAACAGCAAACTGTAAGTAACGGGGCTTTTGGCGCTTTGTTCACCGTAAATATTATTTTTTACAGCTGCCAAGTCATCATTTAAACTCCTTGCTATGCAATTGTTTAGAAAACCGCATTAATACAAAAACCAAGTTGGAAAAACTGCAGCCGTTTCACATCACAGGCATTGCCTGTGATGCGTTGCCGTCGGTATCCTAATGTGGACAAGCCACATTCTTGATTAAAATATTTTCTTGCCACAAAGGCAAGAAAATCAGTATTAAGGTACTAATGACAGATTATGGATGCCGACGGCTGCGGAGTTAAAGCCCGGTATCAGTGTAATTTCATGCCGAAATATTTAGTATCGACTAATTTAATATAGTTTCACTTGTTCCCCCCTGTCAATCATTCCAGGCGGCTGATGTGAGCGGTGCTGTAAAATTCACTGGGTCCGGCTGCGGTGGTCTGCGTTATAGGACTGCAGCAGACCGTTGAACTTCGATATGACTTAAGAGATGTCCGCCAGGCCGGAAAAAAGGGCCTGGTGTTTTTGCTTGACGTACGGATTGATCCCGGGCTATCCTCTGATATACCGTTTTGTTTTGCTATTCGGAGGATGAGCTGCTCTGACACTAACACTACGTACTCTATTCTGAATTCCCTCTCAGCTATCTGTCGTATAATTTCCAGATGCAGAGATCAGGTAATATCATGAAGTCTGTAAAAAAGAAAGAGGGAAGAGAGGCTTCGCCGTCACTTCCTTTCCAGATCGCCGTTATCCTGTCTCTTGTCGTGGTATCCTGGGGCATAGGGTTCTTCTTCCATTCCATACTAAAAACGGACATTATCTACACCCACTTCATATATATCCCTGTCGTGATCGCGACAATGTGGTGGGGGAAGCGAGGCATCCTTGTCGCAATAAGCCTTGGGATCATGATTACCTCTTTTCACCTCTTCGGTATCGCGACCTGCCCGGTCTGGCACGACCTCATAAGGATGCTCTTCTTCGTTATGGTTGCATTCTGTATCGGTTTTCTCAGACAGGAAGTATTGGAACAGCGGAAGGAGCTCAGCCTTTCCGAAAAGAAGTACAAACTGCTCATCGAGGATTCTCTCACTGGTGTGCTCGTGTACAGGGAAGACAGGATTGTCTTCGCCAACCGCAGGATCGAGGATATTCTGCACCACAGCAAGGAGGAGCTCACCAGCAGGTCCATCTGGGAGCTGATCCACTCCGAAGATATTGAAAGGATAAAGCGGATGATTGCAGCCGAGTCACGGCAGCAGAATACGAACCTCAGCTACCAATGCAGGTTCGTGAGGAAGGATGAGATGGTGGTCTGGGCGGATGTTTCGAGGAGTGAAACGATCTATGAGGGAGAAACCGCCGTACTGATGAATATCTACGACATCACGAAGCGCAAGGAGCTGGAAGAGAAAAGAAAGGAGCTTTCCTCCCTTGCCAAGAAGCAGGAGGAGCAGCTTATTCATTACTATCGATTGATAGAGCTCGGCGAGATGGCTGCGGCGATCTCCCATGAGCTCAACCAGCCGCTCACCGGCATACAGAACTATGCAAAAAATGCTATATACATGATGGACCACAACTTGGAAGGTCCTGACAAGGTAAGAAGCAATCTCTCACTCATCTCCAACCAGGTCAACAGGGCTTCGAAAATCATTCATCAGATGCGGGAACTCGCCAGGCGTTCGGAGATGAATATTACCACCATCGATATAAACGATCTCATAATGGAATGTGTCGAATTTCTTCTGCCTCAGCTTCGTCTCTCGGGAGTGCAGGTACACCTCATTCTCGATGAAGACCCTCCGCCGGTCCTCGGCGACTGGGTACGCCTCGAACAGGTCTTTCTGAACCTTCTCTCAAATGCCAGGCAGGCGATGGACGATGTTGAGTCGAAACATGTGTACATACGGACAGGAGCCGATGATGTAGACGATTCCGGCATTTTTGTGGAGGTCAGGGATACGGGAAAAGGGTTTTCGAAGGCGGAGTCTGAAAAGCTCTTTAAACCGTTCTACACGACAAAGCAGCCGGGGGAGGGAATGGGGCTCGGACTGTCCATCTCTCTCCGAATTATAAGGGAGCACGGGGGCACGATAGAAACAGTCTCCACCCCCGGGCAGGGATCGACATTCAAGGTGAGGCTGCCGGAAAAGACAAGGGAGGAATAGAGAATTCATGGATCAGGAGCGGGACAGCGTTGTTGTAATCGATGACGATGAAGCCGCCCGGGAATCGATAGGGCAGATGCTGAGTTTAAGGGGCTATAGAGTAGAGTTGTTCTCATCCGCAGAGGGGGCGCTCTCGTGGCCCGGCATCGACGGAGCCGGATGTTTGATAACTGACGTCAAGATGCCGGGAATGGGCGGGGAAGAGTTTTTGAACGAAACAAAGCGGCGTAAGATCCAGGCCCCTGTGATAATGATCACAGGTCATGGGGATATCGCCATGGCGGTACGCTGTCTTAAATCCGGTGCATTCGATTTTGTCGAAAAGCCGTTCGAAGAGGATATACTTCTCGCCTCCGTTATACGCGCCGCGGAGATAACGAGGCTCAGGAGGGAGAGCTCGGACCTTAAAAAAAGGCTCAAGCTGCTGGAGCCGGGCGAGGACGGCAGACACGATATGATAGGAAGAAGCAGGATCATGCAGGACCTCTACGCCCAGATAGAGACCGTTGCAGATTCCGATGCTCCGGTGCTCATCTGCGGAGAGACCGGTGTGGGGAAGGAGCTCGTGGCCCGCGCGATACACTCGGTGAGCAGCCGTTCCGAGAAGCCTTTCATACCTGTCAATGCCGGCGCCCTTCCGGATACGATGCTCGAAAGCGAGCTCTTCGGACATGCCAGAGGGGCATTCACCGGGGCCGTGGCCCAGAGAGAGGGCGCCCTGCTCACCGCGTCGAAGGGTTCGCTCCTTCTCGACGAGATAGAGAGCATCTCGATACCGGCACAGATCCGACTCCTTCGGGTGCTAGAGGACGGACTCGTACAGCCTCTCGGCAGGGATACTCCGAAACGGGTCGATGTAAGGCTGCTCGTAACCTCCAAGGTCAATCTCAGGGAGGAGGTGCAGAAAGGCAGCATGAGGGAGGACTTTTATCACAGGATCATGGTCCTCACAATCAACGTGCCGCCTTTGAGAGAGCACAGCGATGACATCCCGCTGCTTATACTGCACTACCTCCGTGTTGTCGCCGAAAAAAACGGGATGCCGGTACCGGAGATTCCCGAAGAAACTATGGCCCAGATGATAGGCTACTCATGGCCCGGAAACGTCCGCGAGCTCAAGAACGCGGTGGAAAGGATGGTGATCACCTCCCGTCAGGGTGTAACAGGTCCCTTCATTCAGGATGAGGGTCTTTGGGCACCGCTGCTTCTTTCCCTCCCGGCTACACAGGGTAAACTGCGCGAGGAGATGGAGAGGACCGAAAGAGCTGTTATCGAACAGGCCCTGCAGGAGAATAACGGGGAGATCAACGCGTCCTTCAGGTCTATCGGGATATCGAGAAGGGCGCTGTATGAGCGGATGAAGAAGTACGGGATGAACAAGGAGGATTACAGGAAATAGTAGATTTTGGGAACGGTTCTCCCATGTGCGGTTCGCGCACATTCAAAGCCGCCTCTTTTTCAGTGTCAAGCCTCCCCTGCAGGTACCGACCGGCCTGTGTGATGCCGCATGCACTAAGCGGTAACTCCCTGCTGTAAAAGAAATAAGCTTACAACTTCCTTCCTTTTTAAGGGTATTTTCACCTCCTGTATCAACCCTGCCTGTCATGAAGTCCCTGTGGCATGGTATTTGCTCTAATTGATATGACGAGAAATACAGCCGTAGGGAAGAGAGATGAATATAGATGATCTCGCAGAACGGATAGGAGCAAAGATCTTCACACCCCCAGGGGATCGAAAAAGTGTCCGCTTCGTCTATGCCGGCGACAGGATAAGCGAGCTTTTGAACGCCGCATCGGAAAGGACGCTGCTTGTTACAAATCTCGCAAACTCCCAGCTCTTCAGAATAGCTGCCCTCATGGAAGTGCCCGGGATATGTCTTCTGAACGGAGTCCCGATCGGGGAAGAGATGGTGAGTCTCGCCGTTGGTAACGGTACTGCGGTGCTTGTCTCCCGCGAGGGCATGTTCGAGACATGCGGCAGGATATACCAGTGTCTCGTCACGGAAGGCGATAAGGATCGATGATACGAGAGTCTTACACTATTGCAGGTGGAAACTATCGGAACGCCGGGCTCGCCTCCAGCCTCTTGAAGACCCGTCTCAAGAAGATAGGCGTGGACCCCGCTGTGCTCCGGCGAGTCATGATCGCGGCGTATGAGGCGGAAATGAACGTTGTGATCCATGCAGACAGGGGGACCATGGATGTTACATTCGGTGACAGCTACCTCGATATGGAAATCCGAGACGAAGGGCCCGGTATATCGGACATA
>DATKZJ010000142.1:0-9860 GCA_035527995.1 Spirochaetota bacterium
ATTGGTCAATGTGTCACTACAATTAAAATTCAGGTCTTTTAAAATACTAAGTGAATTAATATAACGATTTATAAATTTTGTAATGATTAAAATAATCGAAATTTAACTCTATTTAATGCGATTTTGGTGAAGTTGGGTTAATCAAGAATGTGGTTTGTCCACATTAGGTCTCGATGAATAAACTGTTTTTCTGGAGTTTAGCGCGTCAGAAACTAAGGGTGGATACCGGTGATCCCTCGCCGCTTTACAGGCTTACAAAAGCTAAAAGGAGCCTCTGATATAATAAAAAGAGGTTGAGGGACTGAAAAAGGCCTCTGTATTACCAGCCGTCCTCCATATCGTCCTCGTCTCTGTTCTCCTCCTGGTAGACATCTGTTATCGCACGCAACTCGTCTAAGTAGACGTAGTAGACACCGTAGCTCTCTTCCGGATCGGTTCTGATGCTGAGACCCGCGAAGCTCACGCCGCGCCAGTTCACCCAGTGATACTCCTCCTGCTCTATCATCACCGGAATAGGAATGGATACCTTCTTCCATCC
This sequence comes from Spirochaetota bacterium, assembly GCA_035527995.1. Taxonomy (GTDB): domain Bacteria; phylum Spirochaetota; class B62-G9; order B62-G9; family DRHN01; genus JAFGTF01. Next base: position 539 of record DATKZJ010000142.1, read on the forward strand.
TGCAAAATCCAGAAGACCCATATCAACGATCATCTCGGATCCCTTGTAATCGATGAGGTGGCAGTAGAGTCTGTGCTTGAAGCTCCTTCCGCATACCCATACAGATATCGCCTTTGTGATCCCTGGTATCTTGATAGGCCTCGGCGGCCTCATGGAGAAATATGCGTAAGCCCTCTGGTTGAACGCAACCTTGACGCCGAGCACGAACTCGTTCTCGTTTCCGTCATTGGGATCGGTATCGGGCATCTCGAAAGGCTTACCCCTTCTTCGCATCGACAGTATGATACCCAGGTCCACAGGCATATGGCTCTGCCATGTATCTGCGTCCTCAAAATGGGTTATCGGGACATCTGCCAGAATCTGCTTGGAGGTCGTTATTCCGACACGCAGGTCCTCAACTTCCTGCTCCTGGGCCGATACCAGGACCGGAACCAGTGCAAGTATAAAAACTGCAACTATATAGGATATCGCTCTATTCATTTTTCGCCTGCTCCTTTTACTGTGAAGTCCAGATTTCATCAGTCATATCGGCGAGCACATCACCATCAAACCGCTGCTTGTACATATCGGTCAGCACCTTCAGATGATCGAAGTATATGATGTAATCGTCCACCCGTTCCGTGGGCTCTGTCCATATCTCAAACCGTACAAGGGAGAGAGGCTTCTCTATGGGAAGGTAGCGAACGGTTTGCGGTATCTGCTTCGGGATATCCACACTCATGTTTCTCCATCCCATGAAATGGAGCGGTCCAAGGGGAAGCTTGTGCACGATACCCCTATAATCCCTGAGATGTGCATAAAGTGAGTAGTAGTAATTTGCCCCCCACACCCATACATCGAGCTTCTTGGCATGACCGGGGATAACAATCTCCTCCTCCGGGTATACCCAGATCCTATTGTATCCTTTCCTCGTGAACGCTGACCGCACACCCATAACATACTTGTTTCCCTCTCCCGTAACTGACCCGGATAACGCTATGGGTGCGGTTTCAACCCCAAACTTCACTATGGGGTAGTCTTCGTCGGTGAACCTCGATGAAGAGGCCTGCCAGTTGTTGTCGTTGTTCTCGAAATCCTCGAGTACGACAGACCGAATATCCTCCATCTGGAAGTTCAGTCCAAGGTTGAAGTATTGTGCAAAGGAAAGGGAGGGTATAACGAGCGTAAGTCCGACTACTACTATTAAAACAGCCCTGAGCTTCATTACACTACTCCTTTAATTAGATGAAGGTTAGAATATAGTAAACTCCTTATTTTATATCGACCACCTGGCTTTAATTGTTTAACGTTATTTCGTTCATTCATCCCTGGCGACCGACTCTTCCTCCTAAAGCGTTTTACAAACTTTTTTCATCGGCAGCCGGATATAAAATGAACATATCAGGCCCGACAACCCCCTAGGCGCTCCTACATCCCACCTGTTTTATTCGGGTACAGCTCATCGGTAGACTATTAACAGTATAGAACAGTTCGTCAGGGTGTGTCAATACCAATTCCGGCACCCTACCCCTTAAGCAGAGCGTATCCCTCGTGAGCCATGTAGGAGCTTCTCACGTATGGACCGGACGCAACATAGCGAAAACCGATCCTCTTGGCTTCTTTTTCGTAGAGTTCGAAAGTTTCCGGAGCAATGTACTCCGCGACCGGAATATTGGCCTTGCCCGGTCTGAGATACTGGCCTATTGTGACGGCGTCACATCCGGATTCCCTGAGGTCGGACAGCAGCCTCAGCACCTCCTCCTTCGTCTCGCCGAGCCCGATCATAAAACCGGACTTGAGAAAAATAGCGGGATAGTGGTCCTTTATATACCGAAGAAAGCCTATGGACCTCCGATATGAGGCCTGCGATCTCACCCTGCTGTACAGTCTCGGAACGGTTTCCACGTTGTGATTAAAGACATCAGGGGCCGCCACTGCAACAGCATCGATGGAATCATGCCTGCCCAGGAAATCAGGAGTGAGCACTTCAATGCGTGTGCCGCTGTCGTACTCTCTGACTTTTTCTATCGTCCGCGCGAACTGTCCTGCACCCCCGTCTGGAAGGTCGTCTCTCGTAACGGATGTTATCACCACATACTTGAGCCCGAGGAGCTTTACCGCTTCAGCCACTCTCCGGGGCTCATCGTCGTCAAATGAGAGCTGCTCATCGGATTTCGCCTTCTCAACAGAGCAGAACGTACAGTTCCTCGTACATGCGCTGCCCAGTATCATAAAAGTCGCCCTATGGTGAGAGTAACACTCAGAGAGATTCGGACAGCGTGCATGACTGCACACGGTGTTCAGGCCCAGCCCCCCGAGAATGCCCTTCACGGCGTGCCGTTCTCCGCTATACGTTATCTTCTTTCTGAGCCAATCGGGCTTCCTCAGCTCTTCGGTCTTCTGCTTCATCTGTCCGTTCCGGATTATTACATTGTTACAGAATAGTACTTAAAATTATGGTCTTCGTCAAGCCCGTGAGTATTGGTCCCTGTCAGCATGAGGATGGAATGGCGATTACGAACGCTTTTTCACGATGAAAGGATCCTTGAGGTTGTACTTGCGCTTCATGGCGGTCATCGTATTAGTTGCGACCCCCTTGGATTCAAACGGCCCGACCCGTACCCTGTAGAACATCTTTTCCTCTATCTTAGCCTTCTCGATAACCACCTTATAGAGCCTTTTTTCCAGGTCTTCGGCAAGAGATTGGGCGTTTTCCTCCTTTACAAAGGAGGCCACCTGTATATAGTAATCTCCCCTCGCTACGTAGCTCTTTTTCGACGCGGCAGGAGCCTTTGTGACAACGGTCTCTTCTTTTCTTGGAGCGCTTACCTCCCGGGTCACCTTTGGCGAGACCTTTTGCACCTCCACCTTCGGCCCGGCAGTCTGGGCTTCCGCCTTCTCTATCTCCTGTACCGGAGCCTGTATATCCTCGATCTCGATATAGCGGCTCTCCTCTTCGAGGTCTTCCTCTATCAGTCTGAGAAGCGGACTCTCCTCAGGGGCCTTTTCCATGGAACGATCGAGTGTGATCTTCTTCCCGAAAAGTTTCGAACTGTCGAATCCGAAGAGCTTCTGCCCGTCCTTGTCTCTACCGAGGTAGAGTCCGAAGAAAAATATGCCTATCACGACTATACCCAGGATAAATACTATCCAGAATATCCTTCCTGTATCGAGGTTCACCTGGTAGTATTCTTTTGTCTTCTTTTTATCGTCTTCCATGTTTTATCCCTTTTACGGTCTGCCTCAACCTCTTTCGGAACTCCCCGACAGTTGTGTTGTTTTCAATAATCTTATCGACATATTGTAATTTCTCCTTTAAAGGGATCTGCGATCCTATCCTGAGCTTCGCCTCATCTCTCGAGAGCCCATCCCTTTTCATACCCCTTTGAAGCGCAATCTCTTCATCGACCTGTACACCGAGGACGAAATCGCAGAGGAGGTGGAGACCCATCTCCACGAGAAGCGCCGCATTGATCACTACATCATGTTCTTTTCCCACGATCCTTTTTACCCTCTCGATCATGAGGGGATGTAGGATCGATTCGAGCATCCTTCTTTTATTACGGTCCCTGAACACGAGGTCCCCGAGTGCCCCCCGGTCGATTTTCCCTCCGAGGAGGATCTTTTTTCCAAAACTCCTTACGACCTCCTCCTTTTTATCATCGAGCACGTCGTGCCCGATGCGGTCCACGTCAATATGCACGAATCCCGACTCTTCAATGATCGAGCACACGATACTCTTTCCGGAGCAGTACCCCCCTGTTACACCGACGACCATACTAATGGGCCTCCTCCCAGTTGCTGCCTGTGGATGTGTTGACCTTCAGGGGAATGGAAAATTTCAGTGCATTCTCCATCTGTTCGCGAACTATCTCTTCAATAGTATTCGTTTCCTCAACCGGAGCCTCAAACACGAGCTCGTCATGAACCTGTATCAGCATCCTGCTTTTGAGCGCGTGCTGTGTGAATTCCCGGTCGATACCGACCATCGCCTTCTTTATCAGATCTGCGGCGGTTCCCTGAATCGGAGTATTTATCGCGGCTCGTCTCGCTGCTTCGAAGATATTGCGGTTCTGGGAGCGGATCTCAGGGACCGGTCTCATCCTCCCGAGCATGGTCTTCACAAAACCGTCCTTTTTGGCCTTTTCCACAACCACGTCGAAGAAGGATTTGACGCCGCTGTACTTTTCGAAGTACATCTCTATGAACCTGCCCGCCTCTTTCCTCGATATTCCGAGCCTCTTGGAAAGACCGAAGGGGCTCATCCCGTAGATGATACTGAAATTGATCGTCTTCGCTATCTGTCGCTGCTGATCTGAAACCTCCCCCGGCGGAAGTCCGAAGAGAATCGATGCGGTCTCTGCATGTACATCCCCGTCGTTCCTGAAGGTCTCGATCATTGCGCTGTCCCCGGAGAGTGAGGCGAGTATGCGAAGCTCTATCTGCGAGTAATCGGCGGAGACGAGAATCCAGTTTTCCTCCGGAATGAACGCCTTTCTGATCGCCCTCCCCTCCTTCTCCCGTATCGGAATGTTCTGGAGGTTTGGACGTGCCGAAGAGAGCCTCCCTGTCGTGGTGATCGTCTGGTTGAATGAGGTATGTATCCTCCCTGTCTTGGGGTTGATCATGGCGGGAAGAGAATCCACATAAGTCGACTTCAGCTTTGTCAGTGTCCGGTGGCGCAGCAGGTGGCTCGCAATCTCATAGTTACGCGCAAGCTCCACGAGGACCGACTCGTCGGTGGATATTCCTGTCTTTGTACGCTTTATGACGGGCAGGTTCATTCCTCCGAAGAGAACCTCCTGGAGCTGTTTCGTTGATCTGATGTTGAACCGATTGCCCGCGATCTCGTATATCTCTTCCTCTAACCCGGCAATCTCCTTCCCGAACTCCTCGCTCATTCTTCCCAGGTAGCCGGAGTCGACCCTCACACCCACGTTCTCCATCTTCCCGAGCACGGACACGAGCGGAACCTCGATGTCCCTGTACAGAGGCAGGAGGTTCGCGTTTTCCAGCCGGGGCTCGAGCAGGTTGTGAAGCCTCAGAGTGATGTCCGAATCCTCACATGCATAGGAAACGACCTCTTCGATAGGGTAGTCGAGCAGGGTATGCTCCTTCTGTTTCACGACATCCGTATACCTGATGGTATCGTAGTCCAGCCACCTTTTTGCAAGGTCATCTAGGTTGAGCCTCTGCCGCTGGGGGTTGAGCAGATATGCTGCCACCATGGTGTCTCCGGAGACTCCTTTCATCGATATACCGTACTTTTTCAGTGCAACGAGGTCGTACTTCAGGTTCTGGCCGATCTTTCCGATACTCTCATCCTCCAGAATTCCCCGAAGCGTCGAAACGAGGAACTCCTTTCCAAGAGCAGGGCCCTCTTTTGAGAGGATAGGAATATAGTATCCCTCCTCCTCCTCCACCGAGATCGAAACCCCTATTATCTCAGCGTCGATAGGGTCGACACCAGTCGATTCCGTATCAAAGGAGATCATTTTTTTCTCTGCAATTTTCTCTGCGAGCAGCTCGAAATCCTCTCTGCTCTCGATGAGATGTTAGCTCCCCCTCTTCTGGTACTTCGGTTTTGACAAGGGGGCTCTAGTAAGCTCGTCGACGATCGTATCCAGCTCCTTATCGAGGAGTATGGAGATGCCTTCCTCCTTCGGAAAACCTTCCAGCGAGTACTCCTCCATAGAGAACTCGATCGGTGCATCTCTACGGATTGTCAAAAGCTTCCTGCTCAGAAACGCGTCCTCTTTTGCCTCCTCGAGCAGACGCCTCGTCCTTTGTTCCTTCACCATGTCCAGATTTTCGTAGATCTCCCCGAACCCACCGAACTCCCGGATGAGCTTCAATGCACCGCTTTTGCCTATCCCCCGCACACCGGGTATGTTGTCGGACTGATCCCCCATGAGAGCAAGCATGTCTACAATGAGCCTGGGCGGTACGCCCCACAAATCGGTCACCCTCTTTTCGTCGAGGAGCTCAGTCTCCGAATTACCTTTCTTGCTCGCATATACATCTATTCTCTCGTCCACCAGCTGAAGCACATCCTTGTCGCTGGACACGATAGAGCACCTCATCCCCATATCGACCGCCTTCTGCGATATGGTTCCTATAAGGTCATCCGCCTCATATCCGGGCAGTTCGACAGATGCAATACCGAGCCCGCGGGTGAGCTTCTTTATCACCTCCACCTGGGGGTGGAGGTCTTCAGGTGCCTTCAGCCTCTTTGCCTTGTAAGGGGGATACAGCTCGTTTCGGAATGTCGGTCCCTTTGAGTCATAGACACAGACGAGATACGCGGGGTGCCGCTCGTTTATCAGCCGGAGGATCATCCTCATATACCCGAAAACAGCAGAGGTGTTTTCCCCCTTGGCCGTGACGAGCGGCCTGTGTATGAATGCGTAGTAGGCGCGGTAGATGAGACCGTGCCCATCGACAATATAAAGAATCTTATCCATAGATATTCACCACCCAGCACTATAATACAGGCTGAAGGATGAATTGGCAAGACGGTATTGCAGGTAAAAGAAGGAAGGATATCAGGCCCTGATGTTTACAACCCTCGGGGCTGCACAGCTGCTTCTTTTCGGCAGATGGCCGAGGTTCCCCAGCTTTCTTTTCGTGTCTCGGATACGAAGTTCGAGATTCTTCCGCAGCTGAAGGCTCTTTCTGACCAGCACATGCTGGAGCTTGTCGAGCTCTGAGAGGAGCCTTTGTACATCCTCTTCCGCCTTGAGCCACACGAGGTCGGGGACTATGCACTTCATGCTGCTGTTGATATCCTCGACGAGGGTTCGCTCATCACATGAGAGCTCATGGAGCGAGCGGTACTCATTGCCCTCGTAGGCTTCGTCTTCAAGCTGCTTGAGCACGATGAGCTTGAGGTAGGTCTTCTTCATGGTTTCCAGAATCTGCAGAACCTGCTTTTTTCTATCCAGCAACATCAATTCCGCCCTCTTTTTTCATATCTTCTATAGGCGTGATTGAGCCCTTGTTCGCGATCTTGTTCCATGATTCCCTCAGATCACAAACCATCTTCCTCACAAAGAGGATCGGCTCCGCCTGTTTTTGCACATTACCCTCTATGAGCTTCATGTTGAGAAAGGAGTATATGCTGAGAAGCTTTTCGCTGATCTCCCCCGCTTCCATGTTGAGAGCCATGGAGAGCTCTGAAATGATGTCCTGAGCCTTTATGATATTGTTGTTTACGACATCGTACTTTTTCTCGGGGAGACTCTCCAGAGCAAGATCAAGAAACCTCAGCAGGCCGTCGTAGAGAATGACGACAAGCTTTCCCTTGGAAGCCGTCTTGATCTGTGTTTCCCTGTAATGGGCGATTTTATCTTCCTGCATCGAACGATCCTCTGGTGGTATAAAAGGCTCTTTCCCTTATATCGGATACCTCTATTTCAAACTTAATGCCTATAGAGGCTACTTACGCCCCTTTTCTTCTCTTTTTTCCCACACCTCCAGACATCGATCGAGCTCCCGCATCACAAAACCGGCATCTTCGGAGGGAGATCTCCTGCCGGGGTTCCAGGTTTTTCCGTACACGAGCCTGCACCGCTTTAGAGAGTCCTTCTGTTTAAAGACCATCTCTCTCGCGTCTCGAAGCTCTGCGAGCACACGGCCTGCATCCATCCGCTTTGAGCATGATTCCAGGACCATGTCGATTTTTGGGGCTGCTGCTAGCCCGTAATCGCCCCTCGCTTCAAGGGACATCGCTTCGAGGGCCGCAGTTTTTATCCCCTCGACCCTGAGCCCGTTGTTGAGCCGCACGATATCATCCCCCACGACCTCCCTCTCAAACCAGCTTTTATAGAGGGAGAGCTTGTGCGAGGTGTAGAGCCTTTCTCCGTCCTGCCCTCCTGCGCTCATGTACCCTTCATTCAGGAGTCTTCTGAAAGTTTCTGTCTCCCAGGTGGTGAAGCGAGACACGCCGGTCAGATGGACTGTGTCGAATCCCGCCCCGCGGTGATGATCAAGCAGTCCCTTGAAAGCAAAATCGTATCCTGCGAGGAAGATTTTATCGAACCCCATGATCCTCGCAAGAAGAATCATCACGAGAGCGCTCGTGCCCTGCATCGGAATCGATATGACTTCTGACCTGATAAACTCGAACAGCGATTCAAAATCGAGGCAATGAGAAAAGAGGTATATCCTGCCTTCCCAGCGCCTCGTTACTCCGGGGTCGCATGAAAAGGTGGTCACAAGCGGGACTCCGCATCCGCCTCGGATTGCACCCGCAGAGACAGCTCTGTACCGGTTCCAGAACCCCGCATCCGTTGAGAGCACGAGGTCCGGCTCGATCCCGTGTGCAAGAAGAAAAGGCAGGGAGGGGAGGAGAGTGAGGACCGGGATCTTTTTTTTGTACCGTTTTATCCGTTCGACGATCTCCTCAAGCCAGGGGCCCGACGCTATCAGCAGCGCGGGGCCCGAGAACTTCCCTGCGCAACTTTTTCCGAGAAGCCGTCCTTTGCCTTCGAAACCCAAGAGGCAGAGGTTCTTCATCACATTCTTAACCCAAAGCCTCTGTGATTGGGAGACCGTGATATCGGAGGCTTTCTGCTCCTGTCTGCTCTTGTGTATGGCATCCTCTATCACACCGTAGTACGCCGATGAGATGCGTGCCTCTACAGGATGCGGTACTGCTTTCATTCCTGCGAGGCCCAGCTTTTGGATTTTTGCTATGGCCTCTTCTTTCGAAAGGTCGATCCAGAAGGTCAGCCTGCGGAGGATACCGGTGTCGAGAACGTAGAGCGCCGCCCTGAACAGCTCGAGGTCTTTTTCTATGAGAACCCCTGTACCGCCCCCGCCCAACAGTTTGTTTATGTGGTAGCCGAGCCCGCATCCCAGAAAGATGTAGGTTTTTTGCACTGACACAGCGCACTCTGTTCCAGAGTGCGCTGTGAGAATTCTCCTCGCGTGGCGGAGGGCATTTCGCTCGGGAGAGAATCTCGATTCCAGATACCGCGTCCCGATCCTCATGGTGAGCCCGCCGTCTTGGGCCTCTACGAGCCGGTCGTCCCCCCCGGCATGCCGCACCCTTTCGAAGAGGACCGGGTTCTCTTCGGCAATACACGAGATATTCTCGAGAAACCGGTCGGTGTATGTTTTGGAGATAAGTTGCAAGATGCTGTTACCTGAACTAGTAGATCAAGGTCATAAGCTCATGAAGGCGTCCCCGATCCTTCTCATAAGGTATCGCCTTGAGGGAGATGGTAAGCTTCTGCAGGCCCTCTCTCTTTACGATCTTTGAAAACCGCTCTCGTATGCGGCCGATAATCCCGTCGACCCTTTCAGATCCGAAATCATGGATGAAGATAACGATCCTCTT
>DATKZJ010000143.1:0-8827 GCA_035527995.1 Spirochaetota bacterium
CACAAGGTCTTCGAACGCCAGCCCGATCTCATCGTACTCCTTGAGTTTCACACCGGCCACCTTCTCCACCGCGAATGCGCCCGTGGTGCCTATCTGGGCCCCGAGGGTCTTTCCCTTGAGATCTGCAATCGTTGATACGCCTGTTGTCGCATTCGGCACGACGAGGATCTGACCTGCGTTGATATACGGCTTGGAGAAATCCATCTGCTTCTTTCGCTCCTCCGTAATCGTCACCGATGACATCACCGCATCATACTTTCCGGCTGCGAGACCGGCAAAAATACCGTCCCATGCGGTATTCTTGAACTCATGCGTAAATCCGCCTGCCTTTGCGATTGCTGCCATCAGATCGACGTCAAAGCCGACGATCTCCTTGTTCGTTTCATCGACATATTCCATGGGCGGCCATGTCGCATCTGTTGCGACAACTATGTGCATCCCTCCCTTTTCTTCTGGTTTTGAACTCTCAGCGAATACGAGGCCACCTACAGCGAAACAGAGGACAGCAACGATAAGTACCTTTTTCAACATTTTAACCTCCCTACCCATAAAGTGGATTTATATATCCTTGCCCGGCAGTTTAAGCGCCAAAAGGCTGATAAATTAGCTTATCTATTATTTATGGGCGTGTCAAGCCATAAATCTGGCCTGATAGGAGACCGCAGGACCGATCTCCACGTAAAACAGAGGGGCGTCAAAGGGTTCCCCATTGCTGTGGTTTTACCATTAAAAAAGCCCCCGGAGAAAGGAGGAAAACCGGGGGCCATCTAGAGTTGTAGAACTTCGTTACAAAATTATTTAATTTTCATGATTAATATAACAACAGGATAGATAGCAGGCAAGTATTTTTTCCTTATTTTAGAAAAAAATTGTAATGATTTCTATTTTAAATTGTTTACCGAAAATAGTACAATAACACCCTAATTATCACTGTCTGTCTTGTCCTTTTTATAGTGTTCCGCCCTCGTGGTTTTAAAAATATGGGGAGGAAATATCTGCCCGAGGCGAGATTTGAACTCGCACAGCCATACGGCCACTAGCCCCTCAAGCTAGCGTGTCTACCAATTCCACCACCCGGGCGACAAGCATAAAATTTAACAAAATCGATGTCAGAGTCAATAAAAATCAGCCTTTTGAAACACCATCAATCTTTAGTCCCTGGACAAAGCCTGCAGAAACTCAACCTCTGGTTTCGAGATATTCAGCTGCTTCGCTATATCCTCCTTTGTGTATCCCATAGAGAGCAGATGTCGGGTCTTTTCCATGAGGTTCTTGTGCTCTCCGAGAACAGGCTCGACCGGCTTCTCCCTCTCCTCCTCCTCTTTCGTTGACACCCCTTCCCCCAGCCTCGGATCCTTCAGAAGCCGTTCCGCTTTGCGGATACAGCGCTTCAGTGCCTTTATGCGCTCTTCGGAGAGGTTCACCGCGGAGTCCACCGCCCGGTTGAGCTCCACGATGAGCTCTTCCACCTCTTTTGTATACTCTTCGAGCAGTCTCGGTGCGCTGTTCTTCTTGATTTTGCTGTTCAGGATAACGAAAAAGATAAAGAGAAGGATGATATTGATAACAACAACGAGTATTAGGCTCATCGCTTTGTGTCTATTATAGTACCTTTGTAGGGTTCTTCAAACTCTTCTTCCTTGCTTTCTTTTTCCCTCTTCTGCCCCTCTTTCTTCTCTCGTATATGCGACTTTTCCTTCTTCTGCTCGTCCTCTATCTTCGCGTTTCCTTCGGGGTGGGGCTTCACCTCGTTGACGCGGGTGGACTCTATGCGGGCGAGTTCACCCATCTCACCCGCCTTGAGGGTCTGGGCGATGGCCACACCATCATGCTGGAATTGACGGACGGAGTCCATTCTTACGAGAATTGCCTGCAGGTCTATAGGCAGAATTCCCATCTATCTCGTCTTTCTCCCTGTAATCTCTTCGAGATCTATAACCTCGTACCGCTTGACGCGTATCCTTCCGCTCTCGAGCACGAAGGTTATATGCTTGAATTCGTTGGTGACATCATAGTAGATGTCCTTGATACCTATGCGCGTTCCTGGGAAGACCTCTTTGGAAACTGAGACCTTTCCGATCGTTCTGAGAAGCTTGAGGTAGGATTTGAGCTCGTTCATCTCTTCCTTTATCTCGCTCACCCGTATGGTAAACTCTTCGTGGGAGGAGATCATCTTTTCGAGAAGCTTTTCCTTCTCCTCGGTGAATCCGCGCTTGTGCTTCTTCTGGCTCTCCAGTGTAGTGATGTTGGCATTGAGCTTCTCGAGAGAGTTCTCGCCCTCTGAAAGCTCCTTATCGAGCTCAAAGAGCCGCTGCCTGGACTTGGGATCGACCCCCACCTCGACTATCGTTTCCGTAAAGGAGACGGACCCGAGCGTCTTCGTGTTAACGATCTCTCCTGCGCGTATTCTTCCTCCGACGATCGTCGCCCTCTTGCCGAAACACACAACCTTCTCAGTGGCGTCGACCTTGCAGTGCATGATACCGTCCTGTACAACAACGCTCTTGTCCGCTATGACGTTTACCTGCTCAAGAAACTTGGCCCACACAGATCCGCCGGCCTTTATCTGCCCCTCGAGCTTTCCCATGACTCCCTGCTTGATATTGATGTTACCTTCCGCGTCGAGGAGACACTTTCCTACGCTTCCCCGTACTTCGATATCCCCGGCGGCCTTTATCGAAAACCCGTCCTCCACGCTCCCCTTGACGATTACCGTCCCGAGGAAGAGTATGTTTCCGGTGTGAATATCGACATCTCCGCTCACCTCGTATATGGGCTCTACTGTAACCTTTCCGCTCGAGAGAGTAACCTGTCCATTGATGGCCGCTATGATGCTCATCCCGTCCTGCGAAATCTCGGTGTTCTTGCCGGGATCGAGCTCCAGGTCTTTCCCGTCCTTCGCATCGATCGGGCGGTCCGTGACGGTTCGTCCCGGCCTTCCCTTGGTCGCCTGTACCTTGGTAGCGAGAAGCTGTCCGGCAACGACATTCTCAACGAGATTGAGGTCCTTGAAGTTTACCTGACCCTTCTCGTCCTCTTCGAGCTGGAGCTTTTTCTCGGTCCTGAAGTTGAACACGAGCTTTGCATCCTCGCCGTTCTGCGGCGCAATACCTCCAGCCACCAGAACAGGGATGGTGTATATCTCTCCGTCGAGGGTCTCTCCGATAGCTTCCTTTTTTATCCCGTTCCTGACCCCTTTCAGTTCGAGCTCGTCCATCACATCATCGATATCGAGGTCCCTGCCTCCCGGGTTCGGAGGAACGATTGTTATGAAAGACTTCATCTCGTCCTCCGATATCTCGACAACACAGGATGCGTTGTTTCTTTCGACAGGAGTATAGTCGCAGACCTTCGAATACTCTCCGCTCCCCTCACGAACGATCTTCGAAATCTTTGACTTGTCATATTCGGAGATGCCTCTGTCTGAAAACACCTTCAGGATATCCTCGACTCTTACCCGGCTTCCCTTTCCGTGGGGCCGATCCACTTTAGTAACGACCCCCACTCTTGTGATCCTTACCCTGAAGCTCCCGTCGATATCCTTCTTCAGCTCTCCTGTCTTCTGTTCAGCCCCTTCCTCGACCTCTTTTTCTTCGATCGCCTCAGAGAGGGTCTTTCTGATGAGCAGACGATACGGGCGCTTTTTGAACGCCGAGCGTTTTCCGTGCTCGATGATCTCGTATTCGAGGTCTGATATCTGGACACCGAGGTATTCGCTTGCCTTCCCGAGCCCCTCCTCGATCGAGAAGGATTCAAGTGTTACAGAGTCTTGCCCCCCGGGTTCGAGCTCCTCATTGAATACGAGCTCTCTCAGCTCTTCCTGAAGCCTTTGAAATGAACCGGCCATCTATATCACCATGCTCTTCTTTATATTCATGAACTTGCTTCTGAGCCTCATTATCGCTTTTGTGTGCAGCTGGGATATTCTCGACTCCGTGACCTTGAGGACCTCCCCGATCTCCTTCAGTGTGAGGTCCTCATAGTAGTAGAGGATAAGAACCTTCTTCTCCTTGTCGGGCAGCTCGCTTATCGCCTGAACGATGATGTTCTTTATCTCCTCACGTTCGACAATCACCTCGGGGTTGAGGCTCTTCGGGCTTTCTATTGTCTCCATCACCGAGACCTTGTCGCTCTCATCGCCCACATACCAGACGTCACTGAGGGAGAGAATCGATGCACCCGATATCTTCAGAATAAGAGAGTGGAACTCCTTCACGTTCAGTCCGAGCTCTTTCGCGATTTCATTATCAGTTGCGGATCTGCCGAGTTTGTTTTCCAGCCGGCCTATCACCCTCTCGAGCTCCTTCGCCTTCTGTCGCACCGACCTGGGAACCCAGTCTATGGAACGGAGCTCGTCGTAGATTGCTCCCCTTATCCTCGTTACTGCGTAGGTCTTGAACTTGATGTCCCTGTCAGGATCGAACTTCTCTATCGCGTCGAGGAGGCCGAATACTCCGTATCCAACGAGATCGTCAAAATCCACATTCTGGGGCATACCGATAGCTATCTTGCCAGCAACATACTTGACCAGAGGAGCATACTGGTTGACAAAATATTCTCTTATCTTGGGGTCCCTGCTCTTCTTATACAGCTTCCAGAGTTCTTCTTCCGTCTTGCCTTCAAACACTTTTGACTCCCCTATCGATTTTGTTACCGGGACATAGATATCAGCAGTATGAATATACTAAGAATGATAACGATACCCCCGACAACCCAGAGCGGGTTGAGCTCTTTGTGCTTCTCCTTGACCGCGACCGCAGAGCGGGAATCCTCCTCCTCGTCCTGCGATGAAACGACCTTTACGTCAGAGGGAACCTTGAACATACCCATGATACCCGGACCGAACTGTGTCAAAACCCCGACATTTCCGCTTTCGAGATCCTTGACCTCAACGATCTTTGTATAGATCGGTACCCGTATACTGTCCACCTTTCCTCCGAGCAGCACAGCGAGGTAATCCGCGATTTCCCTCTCATCGCTGATTCTTACCTGGATGTCGTCACCGAACTCAAGCTTTTGTATCTCGGTGCCCTTGACAGGAGAAAGAACAGGATCCACCTTCAGTACGATAAGCGACTGATCGGGTTTCTTGTGCATCCGCTTACTCTCAATCTCTTCCTCCACCTCTTCGGGATTGAGCGCCTCCTCCCCCTCGTCTGCCGTCGTCTCCTGACCCTTATTTAGCTCGAATACATCCGTCATATCAACTGCAAACTTCACCGCAATGTTCGTATCCGAGAAAATAGTATACAGCTCATCTATAAGAAGATTATTCAGAGCCTCATCATTCAAAAGTCTTCCAACCTTCAGCACTCCGGACAGTCTCGCCGCAAACTCCCTTCCCAGAAACTTGTTCTTAATATGCTCTATCTTCGCACCGTCAACCCGCTTTACCCGCATATAGTTATACAGTGCGGCTTCAAAGTCCAGCCACGTCTGCGAAATATCAATGGTTCCTATATCCTTTTCATCGCTTACGACACACACAGATCTCTTTACGTTGTTCTCCTTCTCATCGTAGCAGAAAAGGAGCGCCCCGTAGTAGCCGGTAACCTGGGTGATGAATTTCACCTTGATGGCAAATACATCCTTCGGGACGGCGCGTATGATACGCTTCGCCCCCTCTACATCCCCGCCGGTAAACTTTATGAGCATTACGGCGAGCTTGGAGTCGCAGCCTGTACCCTCGACCATCTCCTTTATTCTTACATCATCTTCCTTCATCTTGACTCATGACCTTCTTTATTGCTTTCGCCAGAGTTTTAGGATCATAGGGGATACGGTATTTCCCGAGAGTTGTCTGGTCCCCCTGTACCCGCGAATCAGACTTCGGTTGAGGTTCTGCTTCGAGGTCAGGAACCGGCCCCTCTTCCTCTTCAAACAGCCCGTCAAGCGATGGAAGCGCGTCTTTCTCCGAAGCGGGCTCATTATCAGGCTCCCCCTCCGGTTCTCCTCTCACATCGACGCTCTTAGCGCCGCTCCTAGCGCTGCTCCTAGCGCTGCTCACTCCGCCTTCTCCTGCATCCATCACGGACCCTGCCGCCTGTTCAGGTGCCCGGTAACTCTTTCCCCCGGATTCTTCATCCTCGTCCTTAACTGCAAAATCGAACCTCGTTTCCTGCTCTATCTTGCCGGCTACATTCGCCGCCGCCGGCACCAATTCTATCTCAGGAATGTAATGCTTCAACAGCCATATTCCACCATATACCAGCACCCCGAAAAGAATGGCAGATATGGATGCCCGCATGAGGATGATCCCGAACGGGTTCTGCGTGATCAGCCCCACCAGCATGGAAAGGAAAAACGCGCCTATAAAGGTATAAAAAGCTCTTTTGGTATCTTTTGTCATCCGCAATCGACTCATACTATTAATAATAAATCCGAGACTACAAAAATCAAATAGAAAATAAACCGCTCATATGTCACATTATTGCATACAGGGCGCCCTATGCCTTTGCCCCGAATATGTTCTTCAAAAACCTCCCCAATCCGCCTTCTTCGGAATAGTTTATATCGAGAAGCCTGCTCATGAGGTGCCGGATCGACTCGGACGCCTTGCTCCTCGGCGCACTCGTGATAAAGGGGTCCTGCTTGATCACCGCCCTTGGAACAACACTGTCCTCGAATATGAACCCCAGGTTATCGACCTTGATATTGAGGAACTGTCCAGCGATGTTTATCACCCGCTCAGCCACCTTCTTTCCCTCCATCACCGACCGCACCCTGTTTACCACAAGCTTTATATTAGGTCCTGTGACCTCGGAAGATATGCTTTTTATGATACCGTATGCGTCCGTAATTGCGGTTGGTTCGGGAGTGGTGACGATGATCGCCTCATCGGCCGCCCTGAGGAAGGTGAGCACGTTTTCCGACACGCCCGCACCTGTATCGATTATGATGATATCGGCATACGACAGGTTCTTCAGCTCATTCACGAAATTGCCCCTACTCTCGTCGCTGAGATTTGCGAGTTGAGAAAACCCCGAAGCCCCCGCAATGATCTGTATCCCGTACTGCGTATCCACTATTATGTCCCGTATACTCTTCTGCTTTCTTATCACATGGTAAAGGTTGAACTTCGGGATGATTCCGAGGATGACGTTCACATTCGCGAGACCGAGGTCCGCATCCATCACGACCACTCTTTTGTTCTCCTCTGAAAATGCTATCGCGAGGTTGATCGCGATATTGGTCTTCCCTACTCCCCCCTTGCCGCTGGATATGGTGATTATACGAGGACCCCTCCTTCCCGCCTCGGCACCCTCGTTCTGGTTCTTCATGATGAGTCGAAGCCGCTCCGCCTGATCCTTCTGCACACCCTCAGCAGTTGTTGCATTGTATATCATAGATTCCTCCATGCCTTCCTCTGCATCGATGATCATGTTTCTTAATCCTTAAGAACATGGAGCACCAATACCGTCCAGTACCAGTAGATCGAGAAGCTTCTCCTTCTCTGCAAGCTCGATATCATCTGGAACTCCCTGTCCCATTGTAAAATACGACAGCTTTTTATCCCTATCGAGGATACTGAGCAGGGAGCCGATGGTGTTGGTCTCATCCAGCTTCGTGATGATGATCTTGCTGTACATAAGCTGGTTGAATCTCGCCATGATGTCCAGTGCGTCCTGCCACTTCGTTGTCGCGGATATAACGAGGTGAATATCAAGGTTACTCTTGACCCCGTCGAGTATCGTCCTCAGCTCCGCCAGACCCATCGAATTCTTCGGAGAACGCCCCGCAGTATCGACGAATATCATCTCGGCCCTGCTCGAAGAGACTGCGCTCTTGAACTCTTCACGCGAGCTGATTACCATGAACGGCAACTGCATCAGTTCGGCGTACTTCCCGAGCTGCTCCACTGCTGCGATACGGTAGGAATCGATCGTAAGCAGCTCGACTTTGTTCTTCTGAAGCACTCCGTAGGACGCAGCCAGCTTTGCTATCGTAGTGGTCTTGCCTACACCGGTAGGGCCCACGAGCACAACAACCGACGGCCTTTCCTTGCCCGGCGAGATAGGTCCTGACGTCTCGATCGAATCGAGGACGTAGCTCTTGAACTTCCTCTCAATTGTGCCGGAATCGTTCGCCTCTTTGATCGAAAGCTCGTCTTCGAATTTTGCCTTTAGAGATTCTATATAGTCGTGGGAAAAGTCATTATCCCTCAGCGTCATAAGAAGCCTGTTGAGGTGTACGTTTTGTTCCTGGGACTTCGGGGGAGCTATAATAGTGCTTAGTCTCCTCTTTATATCTTGGAGCTCTTTCATTATCCCGTCGTTCACTGCGCCGACTTCTGCTTTGTTCCCCTGCTCCTTCTTCTGCTTCTGTGAGCCGCCCCCTGGGGAGTCCTCGTTTCTTGCAACGGTGATCTCCGTGAGTTCCTTCGCAAAGAGCCCTAAGATCCCTCCCTCCTTCACCGTCTTTCGCCCTATGATGTACACATCGTTACCGAGCTCCATCTTTGCATTAAGCACCGCCTCTTTGTATGTCGGCGCCCTGTAAGTTCTGTAAATCATAGGTTATCTCTCCTGACGTTTGTTTTCTACAGAACTATGTTTCCAACAGCTTCAAGCTTCACATCGGATACTATCTCGAAGCTTGAAAGAACTGCAGCATTTGGGATGATAGTGGAAACAATATTGCTGAATACCGCCCTTATTTCAGGGGAGGTGAGAAAAACCGGTTTCAACCCCTTCTTTCTCAGCTTTTTGGTTTCCTCGACGATCATTTTCAGCAGCTGCCGCTGCTGCTGCGGCTCCATCGCGAACCGCTTTCCCCTCTCAGTCTCTACTATAGCATTTTTGATCTCATCTTCAACTTCTTTTGAGAT
>DATKZJ010000144.1:0-16350 GCA_035527995.1 Spirochaetota bacterium
AACGATCTCTTCTACCGTATATGGGCATAAAAACCCCACCTTGTCAGAGCCCCCTGGGGGATCAAGGCTGATTTCAAAACCGTTAATATCATCTCCTCCAGAAAAGAAAGTAATTGATCTTTTGGGAATTTAATTTTATAATAGCTTTGAGTCTACTAAAAGTCATACCGTATCAATAAGTTCTTGGTGTCGGTCGACAAAGAGGTCTTTATTAGACGCCGGGAACGCATCCGCTGCCTCCTTGATTTCCGCATAACGGTCTTAAGCGGACGGCATACCGAGGGTTGCCCGTTTAAGGCCATAAGATAATCCGTATTTCAGGCTGCAGGGTGGAAGGTGCTGACTCTGCCGAACATTATTTACGGGGGAAGTGATGTCAGTTTTGTTAGAAAGGGCAACAAGGATCCTCATCCAGGGGATCACCACTACAGAAGGCCGACTCAACACGAATCTCATGCTCGAAAACAAAGCGGAGATCGTTGCCGGTGTGAGTCCCGGACGATACGGGCAGGAGGTTATGGGCGTCACCGTGTATGACAAGGTGAGCGAAGCCATGAAAAGGCACAATATCGACGTATCTCTGGTCTTTGTCCCGAAGAACGCCGTGCCCAGCGCGACAACTGAAGCTATCGAGGAAGGGATTCCCCTTATCATCATCATCACTCCGAATATTCCGGTTACGGAAACGATAAAACTGAAGGCACTTGCTCAAAAGAAAGGTGTGACTATACTGGGTCCCGGGTCCGCGGGAATACTCGTCCCTGGTGAAACGAGGGCGGGCATCATCTCCAACGAGTATATCCTTAAAGGCGAGATCGGAGTCATTACACGAACCGCGGGAAACGAAAAACGCATCTGCCAGAGCCTGTTCAAGGAGGAGATCGGAGAGAGCGCGGTTGTGAGCCTTGGCGGAGAGGATATAATCGGAACGGGTTACACCGAGATCCTCGATGAGTTCGAGGAAGACGACACCACTGAAGTGATCGTCATCGGCGGAGAAACCAAAGGAAGGCTCGAAGAGGACGCCGCCCGGTACATCAAAGAGAAGAAGTTCTCGAAACCTGTCATCGCATACCTCTTCGATAAGGATAACAACCCCGAAATGGCCGCTGAGAAGGAAAAGCTCTTTAGAGATTCGGGCGTCACGGTGGTTGAAGATATATGGGAGATAGGTCAGATCATCAAGGAATCTATGGCTGAAACATCTGTGGACGAAAAGTCTGTAGACGAAACGTCTGTGGATGGATCTGAAGAGGAAGACGCCTGACCGAAGCCTGTCGGTTTTTGTCCTCTACTCTATATTCACATCTGCTATCCGAAAAATCACATCCGACTTTGACTTGTCCTTGAAGTACGGCTTGACCCGAAGGTAGCTCACGATGAGACCGTTTCTCTCCTCCTCTATTCTATACAGAAACCGCATGAGGTCTACAATCGATATCGCATCTATCTTGAGCTCTACTACAGTCTTCGATATGCCGCCCCCGGTTTCGTTTCCCTTCGGTTTTATATACTCGATATTATCCATGATCCCCACATCCTCGGCAACATTCTCCAGGAAGGTGAGAACAGAAATGCTTTTCTTTCTCTCGAGTGTCTTCACGAGCCTGTCGAGGTAGCTTTTTTCAGATGCGTATCTCCGGGCGATCACTTCGATATCACCAACACGGTTCTCGAGCTCAATCCACTGGAGCTCGTACTCCCTCCTCGCATGCAAGAGTGGCGAAAACACAAACTGATACACCACAAAAGCCAGAAGGAGCATACAGGCCGCGTAGATAAGGATTTTTTCCCGGTTCGAAACCGTCCTGAACAGATTTTTTACCTGCAAGCCCTACTCCTCCACGACATCGATATCGAATATAAAGGTCACGGCAAATCCCTCGGTACTTCCGGTGGTTCCTGTGTTTGAGACCTCAACAGATGAAAAAAGGTCCGACATCACGAGCGATTCTTTTATCCTGTCGATATCTGAAAATGTTTCCGTCTTCCCCAAGAACTTTATGTGATTCCTCTCAACAATTATGTCGGTATATTCAACATCCACATCAACAGGGAGAGAGGAGGTAAACTCCTTGAGAATTTGGGTACAGCTGAGTCTTCTGTCCGTTGCATTCTGGATCCTCTTTATACGGTTCTGCACATCCCCAAGCAGCTGGTTCGTCTCTTCTCCGCTTACCCCCGGTTTATTGAAGTATTTCATACTGATCTGGTCGAGCGTGCTCTTGAGAGATGATATCTGGTCCTTCTTGAAATTGAGGTCGAACATGAGATTGGCGGTCGAGAAAGACAGAAGGAGAAGGAGTAGAATCCCGAGTATGGTAAACTCCTTTATGCTCACGTACCCCTTCATCTTGGGCTTGAACTCCTCCCTCAGCAGGTTCACGCTCTTAAGCTTCTGCTCATTGAGGGATCTCAGTAACCCGAAGAAGGCGATAGAATCCTGAACGTCAACTTCTTTTGAATCCGGGGCCACCCTGTCGAAGCCGCCCGAGGGAACGTTTCTGTAGGCCAAGCCGGCCTCCTCCAGAACACCGACCGTCATCTCCCTGAGCTCTTCATCCACGGTCCGCCTCATATTGGTGTACACGACAGGGTTCTGCAGGGTTTTAGCGAGCATGAGAAGCTGTGACCTCAGTGCCCCCTCGTACCTCTTTGTGTTGACTATAAAACCGGCGTTTTTCAGGACACCCCCTTCGGTGGCCTGAATATACACAGCATCGTCCTGAAGATCGAGGAGGATAAAGCTCTCCGCTTTGAGGGTTGCCCGAATGCTGAAGAAAAGGGCAATATCAAGCGGTACCACAGCCTTCAGGTTTTCCCGGAACCTTCCGAATTCCTCGAGGATCATCCTTATCTTTTCTTTCTCGACGGTAAAGGCCAGCACCTCGCTCTTCGTAGAAGAGACACCCTCCCCAAAAAGGTAGAAATCGGTGAGACACTCCGATCCATCGGCAGGCAGATAGTCGCTCACTTCGTACTTTACCACGGCCTCTATCTTTTGACGCTCTGAGAACGGAAAGTGGAGCGTACTCCTGTAGTACTGATCCGGAGGTATAATATAGTAGATGTCCTCCTTCGTGACGCCTTCGCTTTCGAATATATCCTCGAGGCTCCCGTCATGGAAACGCCGTGTCCGGACCCCCTCCTTCAGAGGGAGCTTCTCCTCCACCCGGAGAAGCTGGACTCCTCGAACGAGCCTCTCCACCAATACGACCCTCTTGGAAAAGCCGATCCTGATATTAAAGAGATCTGTTAAAGTAGACAACTCTGAACCCCTTGCTCTGTCTCATTACAACAGCAACAACTCTCCGGACGATCTCGTTTGAAATGCCGTCCGCCGTTATCCTGTATATATCGCTTTTGATATCTATCAAAGTATCTATCTCATCATATAAAAGATCGGATACCGATTCAACATTTTTCAGATCTTCTTTTTTTCGAATCGGATGGTTCTCCCTGTACTCAATAATATCTCTCGCAATGTACTCATCCATATCCCTCGAAAGCGATAGCAGAACAGGCAGTCCGGCGGTGTTGATGTTGATCTTTCCATCTCCGTACACCGTGATGTACTCGTCGAGCGCCCCGATTTCCTCCACCCCTCCAAATCCCCTTGCCGACGGGGGGAGAAATAAGAGCTTGCGATCCAGCCCCTTAACGAGGAGGAGCTCACCTGATGTCACCAGCGGTTCGTTTCGGGTCGCATAGGGAACCAGGAGGTTTGCATAGAAAGATGCCTCCGCGCCGTCCGGGTTAGTAACATCGTCCGAGTCCTGCCAGTCTATCACCGTATCGATGAGCGATGAATCGAGCTCCAGGACCTCGAACAGACGCTCGAGCATCGTCCGCCGCCGTTCCTGGATCACCCATTCATCACCCTGGGCCACCACAAGCTTCTTAACGTTGAACCGGGCCTTCTCGTCCTCGATGCGTACGGAGATGAGCCCTTTGTCAAAAGGAATCGGCGGAAGGGCTCCGTACCAGAAATCCCCGGGGCCGTCATAGTCGTTTGTGTCGCTTCTTAGAAGCGCCAGCGCGGCCTGGTACCCCCCATAGGCATAGTAGAGGGCCTTTTTGCTCTCCCCATAGTTTACCGCGAGCTTGAGACCTATCCCGCTCCGCTTCGAGAACTCGAGCGCGAGGAGGGAGAGGAGCACGATGAATATGAGCACCGCAATGAGTGCAAAAGCTCGAAGCCTTCTATTAGGTCTCAGATATGAAGACATTGAATATCTCTCTGTACTTCCGGCCCCCGAGTGAAAAGATGAGCTCTACACTCTCCGGCAGGCCGTCCATCTTGCCGGAATCCCAGCTCTCATGCCACTTCCCTCCCCTGTAGAAACGGAGCTGAAAAACCGTGAAGTCTTCCCGTACGGTATACTCTGCAACACCACCGCCCTGAACTTCAGGCAGGGACCTGGTTTGGGCCGACCCTCCCCTGAAATCATGTCCGATCGCGTTGTAGAGGATCCTCTTCTTCAGAACGAGGAGCTCCCGGTCGTTTTCGTTGGGTTCGAGTATGTACTGAACCCCGATGACCTCCCCTCTCGTACCGAGCTCGAGATATTCCTGAGGCAGAAGGGTCGTAAAAAGCAGACCGCTCACCTCCCTGCCCCCTACTTCTCTCCTCTGCGATACGAATACGGTGCCCTTGTCCCTCTTCACATAGAGGGCGCCCGAAACCTCCCTGTCTAATCTCTCAAGAAACCCTCTCATATCCCGAAGCATCTCATCGTTGCTCTTCTGGAGGTCAACGATGCGGTTCATGGAGGAAAAGCTCACAACCGATACGGCCGCCATTACGGATACTATGGAGAGGGCGATGAGAAACTCGATGATCGTGAAACCTCTAAAACCTCTCATATATCAAACCCGATAGGAGCATTATCTGGCAATCATTGTTTGAAGCCTGTAGGACCTGTCTCTGCCCCATTTCACTTCCACTGTCACGAGCTTGAGGTCGGTTGCGAAAGGGATCTCCATAGCCTCGACCCTCTTTTCAAACCGGAGCCCTTCAAAGCTCCCGTCATCAAACTCCCCTTCGACCGTACCCGATTCGGGGTATCCGCGTCCGATCTCCTCTTTAATGAGCGACTCTGCCGCGATTACAGCGGTGGTGAGATCGCTCGATACCTTGTCGGATCTCAGATTGAAAATGTTCCCCCGGAATACTGCAACGAGAGAGACGGAAAGGATAACGAGTGTGATGAGAACCTCGATCAGGGTGAACGCACGTATACCGCCTACTGCTGCATGAACTCTCCGGGAAACCAGCCTGCGGTTACGAACTGATGATCTCGGCACCATATATCCTGCGCATCCTTTCAACAGAGAAGCGTTCCATTTTCCGGTCAAGGTCAGCCACGCCCCTCTCATATACCCTGATCTTGTAGTCCCTGTTTGCGAGCCCCCCGACTGTGTCCATCACGCAGATAGAGGTGCAGACCCCGACGACACCTACTTCCTTAACATCGTTTTTCTTCAGAAAATCTTCGAGGTCCGTCTTATAGAACGCCGAATACCTCGTTTTCCGCACAACGAAATCCCCTCCGCCGGACTCTGGCCCGACCGGCTCCAGACCGGCCACCACTTCCGCGCCCCATGTACCCTTCACACAGTG
Source organism: Spirochaetota bacterium (assembly GCA_035527995.1). Classification (GTDB taxonomy): domain Bacteria; phylum Spirochaetota; class B62-G9; order B62-G9; family DRHN01; genus JAFGTF01. The sequence goes on from DATKZJ010000144.1 coordinate 5,624, forward strand.
GGGAGAAAACCTTGAGAACTCTCTGTCATCTTTGCTGTGGCTGTCACACACGTATATAATGATCCCGCCATCTCTTCGGTACCGGTCTACCAGTGAGCGTATGTAGGGAATCGCTTTTTTTGCCCTGCTGCCGTAAAAAAGCACACCTTTCTCGTCGATGAAGTCGTTCAGCATATCAACGACGATAAGCGCACTGCTCATCTGTTCTCTCCCCGTCCCTCGTCGGTTTGGCGGTGCAGGCGCACCCAAAACTCACTAATTAACATTATGGAATAATTTCTATATCGGCAACTGAAACATCCGGCCGTATCGCGGTCTTTAAGCCGCACTCCAACAACAGTTTGAACTTTTTTCCTATGGTATTATATTGATTTTTATCCCAGTACGGTGGAGGCGAGTATGGATTTTCTTCTTAAAGTAGCGATTCAGGGAGAGGAAGGGTCCTTCAGCCAGGAAGCGGGGATCAAGTACTGGGGCAACTCCGTGGTCTTCATACCGAAGAGGACGTCGGGCGAAGTGATTGGGGCCGTTGAACAGGAGGAGGCTGATTACGGCCTTCTTCCGATCGAGAACTCCCTCATCGGAAGTATCTCGACAACCTATGATACACTCCTCGAATCTCAGCTCCAGATCACAGGCGAGGTCATTACTCCGATCTCTCACTGCCTGCTCGCCCTTCAGGAGTTTCCGGTAGATGAGATAGAGAGAATCTACTCCCATCCCGCTGCACTATCCCAGTGCTCGAGCTTTCTGGAGAACCTGAAGGACTGTGAGATCATTCCCATATATGATACAGCCGGGAGCGCGATGAAGATCTCGAAGGAGAGAGACAAGAAAAGCGCTGCGATCGCGAGCAGGCTCGCCGCAAAGCTCTACAACCTCGAGATACTCGCCGAACGGCTCGAGGACTATCCCAACAACCAGACGAGGTTCATAATAATCGCCAAGACCGAAGAAGGTTCCTCGGGGAAGGCCTCGAAGACCTCTATCGTATTTACGACCCTCCACCAGCCGGGTGCTCTCTTCGAGGTACTGAAGGTTTTCAACGAGTACGGCATCAACCTCACCAAGCTCGAGTCGAGGCCACACAAGATCGAGACGTGGAGGTACTACTTCTACCTCGACTTCACCGGTCACAAAAACGATTCCGCCGTCAAAGAGGCACTTGAAGAGCTTCGCGAGCAGACCAACTTTCTCAAGATACTGGGAAGCTACCCCGCCTGGACCGGGGCGAAAAAGCCGGCCCCTGTTCGGCCCGAACCTCGTGAAGACAAATCACACCTCCCGCTCTACAGTATCGAGAGAAAAAACAAACGGACTGAGGTCACGCTGGCCGATGACAACATCGGCGATGTTAAGATAGGAGGCAGCGAGTTTACTATTATTGCGGGTCCCTGCTCTGTTGAGGGCAGGAAGCAGCTGTTCAAAACCGCAAGCCTCATAAAAGAATCGGGAGTCAAGGTCCTCAGGGGAGGCGCCTTCAAACCGAGAACGTCCCCCTACAGCTTCCAGGGTCTGGAGGAAGAGGGGCTCAAGCTTCTCCTGGAGGCGAAACAGGCCTACGGGCTTTTTATAATATCGGAGGTGGTTTCACCTGCCGATGTGGAGCTCATCGCCCGGTATGTGGACATTCTGCAGATCGGCGCCCGCAACATGCAGAACTTCACGCTGCTGAAGGAGATAGGAAAGCTGAAAAAGCCTGTGCTTTTGAAGAGGGGAATGTCCGCAACGATAGAGGAGTTTTTACTCTCCGCGGAGTACATCCTCACCCAGGGGAACGAGCAGGTCATACTCTGCGAAAGAGGAATAAGGACGTTTGAGACATCGACCCGAAACACGCTCGACCTCTCCGCAGTTCCCCTGCTGAAACAGAAGAGCCACCTTCCCGTATTTGTCGACCCCTCCCATGGGACGGGAAACAGAAACCTCGTCCTTCCGATGAGCAAGGCGGCACTCGTCGCCGGGGCTGATGGAGTTATTGTAGAGGTGCACTTCCAACCGGAATCTGCGATGAGTGATGGAAACCAGTCCCTCGATTCATCGATGTATAGGAATTTCATAAAGGAGATGAGCTGGCTTGTTGAGCGGCTGCAGACTTGAAGTCTGCAGACTTGAAGACTTGTGGCCTGGCCGTTTTCACGGCCTTACCGTTCTCATAGAAGACCTGCCCTACTGTCTGAATCGTATACCTCGCCATCATCCAAATCGATAGGCCTTTCCGGTCCGGCCCCCGATCCTGTCACAAGACAGCCCGCGCCGATCCTGGAATCGGACGGGATCTCTACGCCTTCCCCGATGACGGTCAATCCCTGTTTCAGGATATCCGGATACCAGCGGTTTTGCGCTTCTCTTCCGCCCCCTATAGAACTGCCTCCCCCGATCACCCTTCTGTTTCCCTCGAGAACGAGGGTATTCTGCAGAGTAACGCCCTCCTCTATCGTGTTGGACGGTAGGATGACGGAGTCCCTGATCACTGAGCTCTTCCCGATGGTGACACCGCTGAATATGACGGAGCCTCTGACGACTCCTTCCACCTTTACGCCACCGCCGAGCACACTGGAGGACACGTCGCCGCTCTCGGTCACCGTTATGTTGGCGAGTGAGCCCGGGGGCAGCCGCCTGTAAAGATCGGCGTACCGTTTCGACCCGAGCGAATCTGCAATAAGTATATTCTCTCTGTGGTATTCGTATGAGTTACGAAGCAGAAACGAAAACCCCCTGACGTCGAGTATCTTCTCGAAATTATGAAAGAGAAACCCGTCAAAAAGCCAGCTCAAAAAGCCCTGCGACCCGGGAGCCTCACCCTTCTCCCACCCGGCGGCAACTTCGATCAGTTCTTGTTTCCGGAGCACATAAAGATCCGAGGGGATCTTCCCCACCTGGAGCTTTACCAGGTTCCGGGTCCCCCTCACGGTCGACAGCAGCCCGTTCCAGTCCAGCAGGGTGACGTTGCCTGTTCTCCCGACTATGAGCCTCTCTTTTGCCTCTCTCTTTTCGAGGAACTTAAGAAGCCTTCTGAAAGCCCCCCTTTCCCTCATCGAGAAGATCGTCGCATGCTCTTTTTCCGGATAGAAATGATGGAGGAGGTCACGAACCCTGAAGTTGCCCCATAGGTGAAGGTCTGAAATCACCGGGGGCTTCCCGACACCGGGAGCCTCTTTCTTCTTGGTATCTTCACCTGCCCCTTCTCTCTGGAGGCTGCGGGCCCTGTTCTGCGGTCCGCCTTGGTTTGGGCCTGTATCTTTCTGTTTTTCATTCTCGAAGCCCATCCTCGGGACGGATCTCCTTATACCGAGGAATTCTTTCGGGGGAACCTCATCGAATATAAGCACGTGGGCCTGATTCATCTTTCAAATGGCCGCCAATATTTAATTGAAATTTATATACAATAGTTTATAATATAAACAGACAAGAGGGAGAACCAAAATGGAAAATCAACAGGTGGAAATCGATAACCGCGTGTTCCACATCGATGACGAGTGCTACATTGTATACGTTGGGACCGACAGAGACGATTACAAACCGTTTCTCAGAATAGGCAACTCCAGTAAGCTCACCCAGAAGATCATATCTCACGTGTACAACATCGTAGTGACCGACTCATATACGGGAAACCCTGCCCTTGAGGCAGGAAATATCAACAAACGAAGGCCGAAGGCAAACCAGTACGTCGGCGACAGGCAGACCGTGGGCAAGTTCCTGGAATTCCTTAAAAACTACATCCCGGAAACGGACAAGATTTCCCAATACAGAGATGTCAGCATCAAGGAGCACGGGGCTCTTGCTTCTTTCTATGACGACGGCAATGTGCAGCTTTACTTCGACAAGAAGCTCATATTCGGTCTGAAGGGAAGGGAAAAGAAGGATCTCCACTTTGTCGAGCGGACGAAACTGATGGCGGACCAGCTCTCCAGAGACACGCTTCGCTACCTTAATGCCGATTTCAAAGACCCGGGGTTCTTCGTCGCAGGGGGGGCAGCGCTTCTCTTCAACCGCGAAAGGCTCATAGCAGTCGGGCTCCCCGATGATTACTTCGCAGCACTCGTTAGGTGCGGGATCGACCCCGACCTCATCTCCGGGATCATGACGGAAGATGTTACAGAACCCGTGATTCAGCTCTTCAAGAGAAAGAAATACAGGAGGGAACAGCTCGTCGTTTTCACGATGAACGTCGGGCTCCTACAAAATGCCGTCGATCTCTTCGCATCATTCGGAAGAGAACCGCTGAAATCCCGCGTTGTCGACCTGAGAAAGGGGAAAAAGGAGGAGCTGCTCGAATACTCGATCAGCTCCCGGGAAGCACGCCTCCTTTTCGCACACAAACGGCTTCCTTTCACAATCTCTTTTTCCGCTCTCTCTCAGGAGAAAGAGGAGAACCTTCTCACAATAGATCCAAAACGCAACACTCTCCTTCTCAAGGGTAGTGTAAGCAGGTTAGCGGAAGGAATACCGTATATATTCGATACTGAAGTTTTGTCCGGCGGCAGGATGGTGCAGACCTATTTCTCCGAGCTCCTTCCCTTCTTTTCCAGCATCCTTTCTCCTGGCGAGCTCATAGTGACAAAACATCTCGAAAAGTTTCTCGGTGACGTCGAGGCCGATTCGAGGTTTACTACAAGCTTTAAGAGCGCGAAAAACGGCCTGAGGAAAGCAGGAAAGAACCCTTCGCCCTGTCTCTTCTTCCTTCTCAGCAATGCAAAGGAAATTTGCAGGCTGCTCGGTAAAGAGAAGGCCGTTAATCCCGATGCTTCCGGTGCGCTCGGTACCGTCAAAGGCCGAATCCTGAAGGCCATGAGAAGCTTCGAAAGTGTCGCAGTTCCCCTTCCGATTGTCTGCAGGGTTCACGTCGAAGACGAAACCGTGACCCCTCTCTATGTACTCACCAAGGACACGGTAACCCATGATGAATACACAGTCTCGCTTGACACCAAAAACTCAATCGAAGAAAAAAGAACCGAGGATGCCCTGTTTTACCAGGAGGAGGAAAAGCGGCTGAACGCTCTTTTTGAAAAGCTGAACCTTCCGCCTCCTCCGGAAGAGAAAAAACAGGTCCTCGAGGGAGAAGAAACGGACAAAACAGCACAAAAAACGGGCGTACCATCACAAAAAACAGCAGAGGGCAAAAAAAAGAAAAATGTCAGACGGATCGGCATTGCTCTTGGAGCGGTCGCAGTGGTGGCCGCAGTGCTCCTTCTGCTTTTCTTTTTCAGAGAGAAAGAAGGAGAAAAAAAAGCCGGGGAGATCGCTTCTGATACGGCATCGCAGGGAGAGATTCTCCCAGAATCGACCGAGACGCCAGAAACTGCGGAAGGTGCGACAGCAGGCACGGCGGAACCCGAGCCGATCACACCGGACACAATCAGGATTACCCTCCTGGACATCTATCTGCTTACAAACCGGATTGCAAGGGATAATAGTTTCAGGGAGCTCGACTCTCCGGCCCAGCTCGGCAGGGATCCGAACTGGATCTACCCGGGCAATGTGTTTACCCTCCCCGACGGCGCAGTTTATACGGTTATCGACGGTGATACAATCTGGTATATAGCAACGAGGTTTATCCGAAAGACCCTGCACCATGACTGGATACTGTACAGTAGTATTCTGAAAGAGATAGAGAAAACCGGTGCGGCTGCCGATGATAGAGAAAAGCAACTGGAAGCTCTCATTGGCCTGAAAAACGGATCCTACAGCGAGAATTTCAGAAAAGAGGTAGATAAGACGATATCCGGTCTGCGCGATTAAGAGCACAGAAAAAACGGTACCGGTTTTTTTTTGGAATTGTGCTATATTATTAATCATTATTCCCTTTTATTGTATGAATTAAGTGGAACAAAATTCTTTAGATTTGCCTTTACAAGAAAGGCAAAATAATATATCATTGGTGTATTAATATTTACTCAGAATCCAAGAATGACTTATAGTCAGAAAGGAGTCCACTATGGCAGGCGGATTACCAAGAAGTCCGAATATTTTCCATCCTACGAAACCTTCGGCGGTTGGATCCAGACACAGTCTCGCCCAGGAGGGAAGGGTTCAGGAGGAGGAGTTCAGACGCCTCATAGAGGAAGAAACAGATAAGGTAATGAAGGAGATCACAGTCAAGCTGCCCAAAGAGGTACTGGACCAATTGGAGGTCATGGGTGGTATAAAACAGAAACTGTACAACTACTTCAACCAGAACTACCAGAACATGTTCAACAGGTACATGGTCACCACAGAAGATGAGATGGTGAAGAAGATCCGGAACTTCGTGGACAAGGAAGAGGTGAAGAGCCTCGCTCGCTACACACCGAAAGAGATAGCAGAAATGCTCGATCAGATCGCTGGGGCGGAGAAGTTCAATACAGGTGAAATCGAAAAATCGATCGTAAACATGTACGGGCACCTTCAGGGTCACATTCAGCGCGGCCTCAACGACCTGGAGAACGACACCAACTCCCTGCTGCGGCAGAAGGCAGACGTTGGTGCGTTCATCAGAGGTGAAAACGCCTACTCCATTGTAAAGTGCTCCTTCAAGGACAGCGCCGACAGGCCCAAAACGGTCTCCAACGTGAAACTTTCGGTAAACATCCTCGATTCCGAGCTCATCTCTCCCATCTTCCAGTACCAGGCGACTGTCGAGTACCTCATAAAGGACCAGATATCCAATACGATCATGGATCTCATCGACCGGGAAGTAGAGAGATTCAAAGACGTGCTTGTCGATGAGGGCAAGCCGGAACTCTCGGACGGCGAAGTGATGTTTGAGAAGATGAAGAGGGTTGGAACCTACACAGACGACGAACAGGAAGACGAGAAGTCACGCCGCTACACGTTCATGGCCAAGAGCCTCATGGACAAGATAGAGGGCCTCCGTGCCGAGATAGACCAGAAGGAGTTCGACCCGCTCAATATCAGGGAGACTCTTAAGAAGATCGTCGATATGGAGAACATCAGAAACCGCGGGTTCAACACTGCGATAAACTCCCTCACCTCGATACTCGATACCTCCAAGATGGGGTACCAGTACGTCGAAAACCTCAAGAACGCGAGAGAGATCATACTTAGGGAATATGAGGACACGGACCCGAAGAACCTCCCGGACGAGAGATACTCGATGCGGCTGAAATACTACGACCAGGCACAGCTCCTCAAGGAGCGCGAGGCGTATGACAAGCAGATGGAGGAGTTCGTCAAGGAGATAACCCACCTCTGGGACGTACTCGAGATCGTTTATCAAAACGGCAAGTCCTTCATGCGCGTGAACGACTTTGACGATATGGCGGCGCGTGCGAAGAACAAGATAAAACGAAGGATCAAGAGCGTTTCGGGTGATCCTCTCTACGAAGACACGAAGAAGACCTGGGACGAGATTTTAATAATAAAGGCCGGAGACACGGATGTAGAGAAGCTCAACACCACATACATCCACGAAAAGACGCTCTTGAAAAAGATGCTCAGGCGCTCTCACGAGAAGCTGCAGACTATCTTCGGATACCAGAATCCCAAGCCGAGGGTCATCCTGGACGAGCGGATCGATTTCCTCGAAAGAGAGTTCGAAGAGTTTGACTACTTAATCAATCCGTACCACATACAGCCGGGCGTGATACTCGATATCGACATTACGAGCATCAAGCGCAAGAAGTATACTCTCAACAGCATGGCGAATGTGCTGAACGAATTTCTCCATGGTGTCTCCAAGGGATTCCAGGATGCCGCCTTTGCCTCATTCAGGCGGAGGAGGTCAACCATGAGAGAGGATATCGACCAGAGCTTCTCGGCTCGAGAGCCTGGTGCAGAGCAGACATCTTACTCGGAGACACTTATGGGAGGGCCTTCAGCCAGCGCCCCTCCCCAGGGTGCAGAGGTAAAGAGAAAAGCTGATGTCACACCGACAAAGCGTAAAAAATCTGACATGGATGAATTGAAAGAGCTCTAATATGGACAACGATCTAAACCTTCTTTCTACAAGGTCAGGTTTTAATACTGCACTGCGTCACTTCAAGACAGTAACGGGGTACGTGCCCGAGATAAACGAGGGCACGAACCTCTCGGACCTCGTCAATGAGTCCATCACGGAAGGCGCAATTCAGAGATATCAGGTCAAATCGATAATAAACACACTCCTCGTTGACAAGCTCGGCTACGCATATAAGTCCCACAACATGGAGGAATCTGTCGAGGATGCGAAAAGCATTGTCGATTCAGTATCCGAATGGGGAAACCTCCATGTCGTGCTTTCCTACTTCAACCCCCAAACGGGCCTTTCGGTGATCAACCCTAAAAAGATCTCGCAGTGGGAGGGCATCCTCCCGCTCACAAGGGACGAGCTCGTTGTTGTCTACTGCGGAGGGGTTGCCGATGAAATCGAAAGAGGGTTCCTTTCCGGTGCTGTGGCCGATTTCTTAAGCATTCTTTACGGAAAGAAGGTCAAGCCGAAAAAGGAGTACCTCGGAGAGAAAAAGGAGGAAGCCCTTCCTGTTGATGAGACACCTGTCCAGGCACCTATGCGCAGGGTGACGCCGCGGTACTCCGTTCAGGTGACGAACGAGCTCTTTCACAACGGGAACGTCGAAGCATGGAAGAAGATCGTTGAAAGCTTTACGACGACATTCCACGGCCTCGAGGTGCTCATCTGGTACGATAACGAGCGGATCAATGACATCAACGCTCTTTTCAAATGGGGCAAGGTGAAGCACGGAGGACTTATTTTCTTCAGTGTCGCCGGTGAAAACGTAAAGGCCGTCTCAAAGCTCCAGAGATACCTCTTCGAGGGTGCGAGTCCGAGGTTCGAGGTCTTCCTCAGGGGCGGTATCGGGCAGGTACTTGATCTGTTCTAGCTCCTACTTCCTGTGCAGAAGAGCGTTGTTAGTGCAGTTTTCTCACAGAGCATAGCCTTATAGATGACGCAGTGTATGGTATGAAAGGCCCTAAACGCCCCTCTGTACTTAGAAGCTATAATCAGCTCGTCTATAAGAAAATATCATTAAATTGGGTTTAAAAATGAAAAAGTTCTATTCTTTCTCCAGCACCGAATACCTTGACATCAAAGAGACAGAGGAGCTCGTCGGAATACGCGGCAAACGGCTCATGGAGCTCGCGAGCCTCGGCGCTCCGATACTCTCCGGCTTCATGCTCCCCAACGAGACGGTAAACGAGATAACAGAAAACCCCAAAGACGCAAAGAAATTTCTGATAGAGCCGATCTCGAAGGTCGAGCGGATACTGAACAAAAGCTATAACGACGAGAAGAACCCACTCCTCATAAAGGTCGTCGAGAGCCCCATGCTCAATATGATCCATGCGTTTTCCATACACAATATCGGTCTCTGCGACAAGACAATCGGAGGCTTTATCACCTTTGTGGGAGAGGAGTTCGCCTACCACGAGTACCGAAACGTGCTCCGCAAGCTCATCGAGCTGGAGAAGAAGACCGACATAGACGAAGAGAGGTCAAAGAAGCTCGACAAGTTCTCGCAGAGACTGAAAAGCTCCAAGAAGCAGAAGCCTATCAGGGAGACGATAGAAGAGTTCAAGAGCCTGTACCCGAAGGAGATCTACTCCAACGCCTACGATCAGCTCTACTTCATAATAGAGCTGTTCAACAAATTCTTCAAAAAAAGCTCGAGTAACATAGACTCCGCACTCCTTGTGCAGGCGATGACATTCGGTAACTACGGTGAAGAGAGCTACTTCGGCAGCACCTACTCGAGAAACATCATTACAGGAGAAAACGAAATATCCGGCGAGTTCTTCGTCAACGCGTTCGATTCGACGGAAACGAAGGGAAAGCAGATCGGTAAGATCGACTCCGAATACCTCGAGGAGCTCAAGAGGCTCGCTGCTGAGCTGGAGAAGTATTTCAAGGAGATCCGTCAGATTCGATTTACCGTAGAAAACGGCATGTTCTGGGTCATAGACCAGGTTCCGGTTCCGAACAAGTCGATCCAGGCGGAGATGAAGACGATGCTCGATCTTCATTCGCAGAATATTGTAGACGACAAGTTCGTTATTAACGCCATCAAGCCCGGCAGGCTGAACGAGATCCTCCACCCGATCATGGACACAAAAAGCGCTGAGAAGCTGCAGAATGTCAAGGGGGGTATTGCCGGAGCCGTGGGTGCCGCAATCGGCCGGGTATACTTCTCCACAGACAAGATGCTGAAAGCGTACAAGCGTGCGACCCAGACGAACCAGGACCCCAGCTGCATACTCGTCATGTCCGCTACATTCGCCGAAGACGTAAAAGCGATCGAGGTGGCTAAGGGCGTTCTCACCTCCGAAGGAGGTTACGCTTCGCATGCTCCTGTTGTCGCGCGAAGCCTCGGGAAGGTAGCGCTCGTGTATCCCGAGATCACCTTCCAGAAGGAGGGCGTCAAGATAGGGAAGAAGATCGTGAAGGAGGGAGACTATCTCTCTCTCAACGTTCCCTACTACGAGACCCCCATGATCTACTTCGGCAAGGTCGACCTCATAGAGCCTTCCCCTGAAGGGTCGGGACTTCTCGAGTTTCTCAACATCGTCCAGCGCAACATCGATGATTTCGATGTCCATGCGAACGCTGATCAGCCGAAGGACGCAGAGCTCGCCAAGCTTTTCAAGGCACAGGGCATCGGCCTCTGCAGGACCGAGCACATGTTCTTCCACGAGAAGCGGATCAACATGTTCAGGGCGATGATCATTGCGGGCGACGTGAAGGAGAGGGAAAAGGCACTGGAAAAACTCAGGGAGATGCAGGTCGCGGACTT
>DATKZJ010000145.1:0-13363 GCA_035527995.1 Spirochaetota bacterium
CGAGTCTATGGGAGGCTACTTCCTGAAAAAGCTCTCAGAAATGAGGAGCCCTCACATAAAGGACATCCGTGGCAAGGGGCTTCTCATCGGGGTTGAGCTATATCCCGAAGCTGGAGGTGCGAGGAAGTTCTGCGAGAAGCTGATGAAGAAGGGACTACTCTGCAAGGAAACACATGAACACGTCATCCGGTTCGCGCCCCCGCTCATCATAGATAAGGAGGAGATAGACTGGGCGGTCGAGAGGATCGGCAGCGTCCTGGAAGACGGCTGACATCCTCCTTACAAGTAAGAAGCAGCGGCCACAAAAGATATGTGCGAGATCCATATAAGAGTAATCTATGACACAATACGGATTTTATGTAAAAAATTATCCTTCAAACAAGCGAGAAACTCTCTCCGATGACATCCTGCTTTTCTATAAAACGGTAATACCATACATATTGTCGTAATGCAGTAAGACAATATACAACCAAAAAACTACAGCTTTGTCGATCTATTTCAAATAATATCGGTTATTGTTGACACATTTTCTCTATTATGCTTTAATATGTCTTAATACATTTTTCGTTGTTTTCGGTGATTAAAGCGTCGTAAGTAGCGGATATCTCGCTATATCGTGATGCTAGGGACTGTTGTTCCATAATATAAAAAAGGAGGTATGTAACATCATGAAAAAATCTTTGCTTTTCATTATAGTAATCTCTCTTCTTTTTTCTTCGTCTTTTCTGATTGCCGGTACCAAGGAATCGAAGATGAAAGAGGAAGAGGTTGGGGTTGCTGAGGAAGCGGCTCCACTGGCAGAGAACATCGTGGTGATCAACGGGATGCCGGTCATAATACCGGACCCCGGTCTGGCCATGGACTGGTATGACACACAGGCAATCTATAACCTCTACAGCCCGTTGATCTATCCGACCCCTGACGGCAAGCTTGCCCCTCACATCGCCGAGAAATGGGAACCTGTCGGGGGCAAGCTGGACCACTGGAGATTTTATCTCAGACGTGACATCAAGTTTCATGACGGCAGCAAGCTCACTGCAGAGGATGTCGTATTCTCGATGGAGCGATTGATAGCCATGGGCAAGGGATATTCCGGGATAATGGGAAAGGTTACTGCAAAGTCAATAGACGACTATACTGTCGATTTCATGCTGAAAAAGCCCAATGCAGTATTTCCGTCCACTCTCACACTGTTCTGGCTCCTGAATAAGGACCTTGTACTGAGCAACAAAACCGCAGGTGAGTACGGCGAGTTTGGTGATTACGGGCAGGAGTGGCTGAATGATCATGATGCGGGGTGCGGCCCCTACATGATGGTGAGTCACAGCCCCGGCGAACGTATGGAAGCTGCTAGATTTAAAGACTACTTCCTGGGCTGGGAGCAACCGGAGCCGACTAAAGCTCCTATAGAGAACCTCATCTTTATCATGAACTATGAAACATCAACCCTGATGATGCTGCTCAAGAGCCAGCAGCTTGATCTCGAGGCAAACGGCGGCTTCAGCAGAAAGACGCTCAAGGAGATAGAGGATAATCCCGGCATCCGCCTGAACCAGGCCTGGCCTCAGATCTGGACAGTGTGGATAAACACAACACAGCCGCCTACAGACGACGTGCATTTCAGGAGAGCGCTTCTGTATGCATTCGATTACGGCGGTATAATGGAGCAGTACGCCCCGTTTGGCGCAAAAGAAGCTGGAATCATAGCAACGACGATGCCCGGGTTCCTCACTATACCTCCACAGCCGAGACAGCAGAACCTGGACAAGGCACGTGAAGAGCTCGCCATGTCAAAGTATGATCCGGAAGACGTTACGGTCGTTTATCACTACTGTGCGGGGCTCGAAGCAGAAGAGGAGATCGGACTGCAGCTTCAGGCGGACCTCGCTAAATTGGGAATAGAGCTCGAGATTGCAGGGCCCCCGTGGCCACAGTATTCGGAAGAGTGCGCAAAGCCCGAAACGACTCCCAACCTCACGATCTTCCTTTTCCCGTTGGTCTATCCATCACCTGATTCCTTCATGTTCTTCATGTACCATCCTGATAATATCGGCGGAATCTACTCGGCTCACTGGTACGAGAGTGCAGAATTCGGACGGCTCATAGACAAGGCCCGGGAAACCCTGAATTCTGAGACGAGACTCGGGATATACAAGCAACTCCAGGAAAAAATTGCATCCGAAGCTCTCGCGCTCTATGCATATGAGATCCCTGCACAGTTCACGAGCCAGGATTACCTTATCGGACCTAAAGAGATATTTCCCATCGTAGGGCCGACCGTCAATATGTACAACTGGCGGATAGACCTGACAAAAAAGAGGTAAGCCGTAGGGCAGAACACGGACAGGGTTTTGTATGGGGAGGGTGGGTAAAAAGCTCGCTCACCTTCCCTCTCTTTATCAGGGGGTAGTGACGGATCATGCTGAAATATATAGGGCTGCGGCTTTTACACTCTCTTTTTGTCCTGTTCGGCCTCTCTCTTTTAATTTTCTTCATCGCCCGAATCATGCCGGGCGATCCGGCCCGTGTCGCACTCGGTCCTCTTGCAACAGAGGAGCAGGTGCAGAAACTCAGGGAGGAAATGCACCTCAATAAGCCCTTCCCTTTACAATACTATTTCTGGCTCAGATCCGTGAGCCACGGTGATCTCGGGCGGTCTCTGTATACCAAAAGGCCGATCGTCAGGGACCTGAACGAATACCTTCCCGCAACCTTGGAGCTCTGTCTTTTTTCTTTCCTAATATCCCTCATCCTCGGACAGGCAACGGGGGTGCTGGCAGGCTATTTCAGGAATTCCTGGTTCGACGGCTTTTCCCGGCTGGTTGCATACATCGGCGTTGCCACTCCTGCGTTTGCTGTAGCGATCTTCCTTCTTTTGATATTCAGTCACATTCTCGGATTCATACCCGCAGTGGGGAGGATCAGCATCGTAATGAAGCCGCCCCCCAAGGTAACCGGTTTTCTTATCTTCGACAGCCTCATCGCCGGGCAGTTCAAGGTTGCGTGGAATGGGTTCAAGCATATCATACTTCCTGCTCTAAGTCTTGCTGTCGCGCATATAGCCCAGGAAGGAAGGGTTACCCGCTCATCCATCGTTGATAATATGCAGAAGGATTATATTGCGGCGCACATCGTGCACGGGATACCAACTCGTTCCGTCATCTTCAAATATCTTTTAAAACCATCACTCATACCGACTGTATCGATAATGGGCCTCGATTTCGCCTTTATCATCGCCAATGCCTTTCTTGTCGAGCTGGTATTCATGTGGCCGGGATTTGCCAGATATGCCGTTACCGTGATGCTGAACAAGGACCTCAACGCCATCGTTGCGGTTGTTCTTATTATGGGAGTTGCTTTTGCGATTGTGAACCTGATAGTTGATATTGTGGTTTCCTTTCTCGATCCCAGAATACGACTTCAAAGGAGAGGAGGATAGGCCTTGTCAAAAAAGGATAGCTCTAATACCGTGATCTATACTAAAAAGATCAATATTTCCAAAGGATGGTACAAATTCTCTCGAAACCTTCTCTCTGTACTGGGTTTGACCACTCTCATTATCATCATTCTTGCTGCAGTGTTTGCGCCGTACATTACGCCGTACCCCAAGCATGCAGGTCCGTACACAAACTTCCGCGAATCGAGCCAGCCTCCGAGCTTGAAGCATCCTTTCGGGACCGACACCATCGGCAGGGACGTGTTCAGCCGGGTCATCTTCGGATACCGCTTCTCCCTGCTCCTCGCGGTCGTCGTTATAAGCCTCAGCGTACCCCCCGGTATTCTACTGGGCCTCATAGCCGGCTATACACGGAAAAGATGGCTCGAGATCGGGATAATGAGGGTCACCGATGTCTTCCTTGCAGTCCCTCCTCTCGTTCTGGCGCTGGCAATCACTGCGATGCTGAGTCCGAAACTGCTCAACCAGATGATGGCCATATCCCTGATGTGGTGGCCCTGGTACTGCAGGCTGGTGTACTCGGTTACATCCTCACTGCGTCATGAATATTTCGTGCATGATGCAGAGCTGACAGGCGCACCAAAGGGGTTTATCCTGACAAGGGTAATCCTCCCGAACTGCGTCGGGCCTGTCCTTACAAAGATAACCCTTGATATGGGATTTGTGATAATACTGGGAGCGTCTCTCAGTTTTATCGGACTCGGAGTACAGCCGCCGAGGCCGGGCCTTGGAACAATGGTTGCGGACGGCGCAAAGCGCCTGCCCGCCGAGTGGTGGATGACTATATTTCCAGCTCTCGCTATTGTACTGGTGATTCTGTCTTTTAATCTCATAGGCGATGGTCTTCACGATATGTTTGCCGTCGAGGAAATCTGATGCGTACCGAGACGCCCTTATTGGCGATAAAGGACCTGCATGTTCAGTTCAAAATATTCGAGGGCGTGCTGAAGGTACTCAACGGTATTAACCTCACAATCTACGAAGGGGAGAAGGTAGGCCTGGTCGGGGAGACGGGCTGCGGAAAGACCACAACGATCAAATCTGTACTGCGGGTCCTCCCCTCCCCTCCTGCAAAGATCACTGGAGGAGAAATTTTCTATCGGGGAAGAGACGTTCTCAAGATGCGTCCCAGAGAGATACCGGGCCTCAGAAGAGGAGAGATTAGCGCAATATTTCAGGACCCGCTTACATCTCTTAACCCGGTTTTTACGGTAGGCCATCAGCTCGGGGATATCATCAAGCATTCTCTGCGACAGCAGGGCACGGAAGGTGTAACGAAAAAGGAGATACAATCCTGTGCTGCGGCGCTTCTCAAGGAAACCGGTATGCCGGACCCGGAAAGGATCTTGAAGAGCTATCCGGTACAGCTCTCAGGCGGAATGAGACAGAGAGTTTGTATCAGTGAGGCTCTCAGAATCACAGTCAAGCTTCTGCTCGCTGACGAGCCCACGACGAATCTCGACGTTACGATCCAGGACCAGATATTGAGACGGCTGGATGAGCTCGTGGAGAAGCGGCGAACATCGATTCTGCTTATAACCCATTCTCTGGGTGTTGTCCGGAACCTGACGCACCGTGTCTATATTATGTATGCGGGGAACATCGTGGAGACAGCAGGTACAAGAGATCTTTTCGACGACCCCCTGCATCCGTACACGAAAGGATTGCTGAAAACCGTTCCGAAGCTGACGGGAGAGGGTTTGAGTGAGGGAATTCAGGGGAGGATCCCGAACTACCTCGATCCTCCTTCAGGGTGCAGGTTCCACCCCAGGTGTGACAGTGCAATGGAGATCTGTATACAGGAAACACCCCCTTTTTTCAGCCCGGGGAACAATCATGAGGTGGCCTGCTGGCTTTTCAGGAGATGACCTTTATGCCGGAAGAGATACTGCGTGTAGAAGGCCTGATGAAATACTTCTTTACAAAGCTGGGTACAGTCAGGGCGGTCGATAACGTGAGCTTCTCCATACGCCGGGGCGAGACATTCGGTCTCGTCGGAGAGTCAGGCTCGGGGAAGACCACGGTGGCCCACACACTTGTCGGTATCTACAACCCGACTGGAGGAAAAACATTTTTTAAGGACCAGAGCCTGGGAGATGATTTTACTCATCGCTCAAAGACACTGAAAAAGGAGATCCGTATCGTCTTTCAGGATCCCGGATCGTCTCTCAATCCCAGATGGAGCATCAAACAGATTATTGAGCTACCGTTGAGGGTTCACAGTATTCTCCCGAATAAAGACCGGATGGAGAAGATATCAGACCTGTTGAGGATGGTTGAGCTCCCGCCGGAGGAGTATCTGTACAAGTACCCACAGACTATCGGAGGCGGCGAGAAGCAGATGGTGGCGATTGCGAGGGCCCTGGCGACAGACCCCTCTTTCGTTGCGCTGGACGAGCCGACCTCGGCCCTGGACGTTTCCATCCAGGCGAAGATCATCAAACTGCTGATGCGTCTGCAGCAGGGTCTCGATCTTACCTACCTCTTTATCACCCACGATCTGAGCCTGATGAGAAACATGGCAAGCAGGGTCGCAATCATGTATCTTGGGAAGATATCCGAGGTTGCCCCGACGCGAGAGTTCTTTCAGCAACCGCTGCATCCCTATACGAGGATGCTTCTTTCCTCTATTCCGGTTATTTCTGACCAAGAGGAGGGCCTTAAACCAAAACAGATCAGATCAAGGGGAGAGATTCCATCTCCGGTCAATATCCCTCCGGGCTGCAGTTTTCATCTGAGATGTCCCTTGCGCATGGAGATCTGTACCAGGATCGATCCTGTAATGACAGAACAAGAAAAAGGCCATTGGGTGAGATGTCATCTTTTCCCGGAACCTGAGAAACAGCCGTAGAGAGTACGCTTTTTGAACGCAACTAATTGTTTTGCCAGGAGGAAGCAATGTACAGATTGGGGACCGATGTAGGCGGAACTTTTACCGATGGAGTGCTGCTCGATGAGAGCACGGGAAAGATACAGGTGAGTAAGGTTTCCTCCACGCCGAAGAATCCCGCAACAGGAACGATTCAGAGCATGGAGAGGTTCGGTGTTCCTCTCGAAGAGGTCACCTTTCTGGTCCATGGAACTACTGTGATAATAAATGCACTGATAGAGGGCAAAGGTGCCAAAACGGCCCTGATTACGACGAAAGGATTCAGGGATGTTCTCGAGATCGGCCGGAGCAACCGGACGGATATGTATAACGCCCTCTACTCGAGACCGCGATCGCTTATTCCGCGGCATCTCTGTTTTGAGATCAACGAAAGGATACTGGCGGACGGAACAGTATTCGTTCCCCTCGAGATCGATGATCTCGATAATATCGTTGAAAAGATGCGAGAGGAGCTCATCGAATCGGTGGCGATCTGTCTTCTCAACGCATATGCCAATCCGCAGCATGAGGAGGAGATAGGGAGGGTACTGAAGGAGAAGTTTCCGGAGGCGACCATCTCCTTGTCGCATTTGATTACGAGACGTTACTATGAGTATGAGCGGACAAGCACCACAGCGCAGAATGCCTATGTGATGCCTGTGGTACAGGGATACCTCCGGAGTCTGGAGAAGGAAGTAGAGAAGCGGCGTTTCCAAAGTGTGCTGCAGATTATGCAGTCCAACGGCGGGATAATGACATCCGCAGTAGCCCGGGAAATGCCGATTGCCATGGTCGAGTCCGGCCCATCTGCAGGAGCAATCGGCGGGGCCCAGCTTGCGAGTATGATCGGGTATAAAAACGTCATCACCTACGATATGGGGGGCACGACTGCAAAATCGGCTATTATCAGGGAAGGACTGCCTGAGACGACAGAGCAGTACCTCGTTGAAGGGCGCCCGATACTGCTCCCTGTCGTCGACATGCGTGAGATCGGGGCCGGAGGAGGAAGCATTGCGTGGATAGATGAAGCGGGCGCCCTGCACGTCGGCCCGCAGAGCTCCGGAGCAGAGCCCGGTCCGGCCTGCTATATGCGCGGGGGCAGAGAACCGACGGTAACCGATGCAAACCTCGAACTCGCCATCCTCGATCCGGAGTATTTTCTCGGGGGTACAATGGAGATATCACCTGAGCTGGGACAGGAGGCAATCCGGAAGATCGCCGACTATTTCAACATGAGCATCGATGAGGCGGCCCTCGGAATTATAAAGATCGTGAACATCAACATGTCGGGGCTGCTGCAATCGATGACCGTCAAGCGGGGATACGATCCAAGGGAGTTCGCTCTCGTGGCTTTTGGAGGAGCCGGCCCCATCCATGCTGCAGCCATCGCCAAGGAGCTGAAGATACCGACGATAATAGTCCCGCCCTTTCCCGGAGTGTTTTCCGCGTGGGGAATGCTCATGGCCGATATGAGACATGACTTCAACCAGACATATCTGAACCCGATGGAAGATGTAGACCTCGGCACAATCAATGGAATGTACAGAGAGCTGGAGGCACGGGTACTGGAACTCTTCGAGCGCGAGAAGATCGCGGCAGAGAACATCGTTTTGTCCTACGGCATGGATCTCCGGTATTCCGGGCAGGAACATACATTGAGTGTACAGGCCCCTGCCGTGATACAGAAAAAAGGCAGGGTGACGCTCGAAAGAGAGTTTGACGAGCTTCACTTCAAGGTTTACGGGCATAATGCCCCGAGGGAGCCGAAAGAAATCGTCTCCCTCAAGACAACGGGAATCGCAAAGGTTCGAAAGCCGGTACTCGAGCTCATCGGTTCCGGATCCCCCGAACCCTCGGGCGAAGCCAAGCTGGGAGCGAGGAATGTGTACATCGGGGACGGAGCATACGAGGAATTCAGCATATACAGGCGCGACCTGCTGCTGGCGGAGAACATGATCGCCGGCCCTGCGCTCATCGAAGAGGACACGGCCACCACTGTCGTAGAAAAGGGGCAGACATGCTCTGTTGACCGGTACGGCAATCTTATCATTACCGGGGAGTAGTACGGTTTTCTTATCAATTGGATAACATCAGAGTTAGATAATGACCTGGTAGTATTTTATATGAGTTTACGGTGAGAAAACCGTTAAAATACCCATTTATTTATATCTACTGTGATTTGTGAGAAATGGGGATTAGGAGGGAATATGAAGGTAGATCCGATCACACTCGAAGTTATTCGAAACCGGCTGATTGCAGCCAGTCGTGATATTCGGAGGACCATCGAGAGGGCCGCGTACAGCCCGATCCTCTATGAAGTTGTAGATTTCAGCTGCGGAATCCTGGACAGCGAGGCGAATCTCGTTGCAGAGACCCCGGGTCTCCCCATCTTTCTCGCTAATCTGGGATATGCAGTGGAATGCACCTACCAGACCATAGGCAGAGAAAATCTGATGCCCGGGGACGTCATTCTCTGCAACGATCCGTACAACGGAGGAGGTACGCACTGCCCGGACCTGACGGTACTCTGTCCCGCTTTCTACGACGACAATATCCAGGGGTGGGCCGCCTTTCGCGGCCACACCGTGGACATGGGAGGCATCTATCCCGGAGGGTGGTACTCCAACACAACAGAGGTATTTCAGGAAGGATTTCGTCTTCCGCCCGTAAAGCTCATGGTACAGGGAAAACCGAATGAAGATGTGTTGAGACTTATCAGAGCAAACACCAGGGTCCCTGATGCCGTGCTGGGAGATATCAGGGCCATGATCGCAGCGGTTCGAAAGGCAAGCCAGCGATTCTATGAGATCATTGATACCTACGGTTTGGAAGTGACACGTGCCGCCATCAGTGAACTGCTTGATCAGGGAGAGAGGCTCGCACGGGCTGCAGTGGGCCGGATCCCCAACGGGACATATAAGGCTGAGGCCCTGCTCGACGGAGACGGCAACGACGATGCCCCCCTTGACGAAAAGGTCTGGGTGAGGATAGCTATTATAGTTGAAGATGACGAGATAACCATGGATTTCACCGGGACCGATCCGCAGTGTCGCGGTCCGATGAACGTACCAGAACCTTCCACAATATCTTCAGCACGGTACGGCTTCAAGATCATTACCACTCCTGACCTGCCGAGCAACGAGGGTTTCTTCAGGCCGCTGAAGGTTGTAATCCCCGAAAAGAGTTTGCTCAAACCCCGGTTCCCCGCTGCTTGTGCCATGTGGCCCGCCCCCACGACGACGATCCCGGACCTCATACTGAAGGCACTGGCGCCTGCGCTGCCTGATCGAGTGAGAGCCGGACATTTCGGTGACTCCATGGCGAACTTCCTCTACGGGACGGATCCGAGGACAAAACGGTATTACGTATGCGCAGAGGGAGATGCGGGCGGTTACGGCGGAAAACCGTACGAGGATGGAGAGCACGCCTTCTTCTCTATGGATCTTGGCGATACATACAACGTGCCTGTTGAGGTTGCAGAGGTCAGGTATCCCTGGCGGGTAGAACGGTTCGAGCTTCGCCAGGATTCAGGCGGGCCCGGGAAATTCCGCGGAGGTCTCGGCGTGATCAGAGATTACCGTATCATAGGCCATAACACCGGACTTACCGTGACTACTGACAGGGTTAAATATACCCCGCCATGGGGGCTTTTTGGCGGGAAGCCGGGAAAGACGAATATTACTGTTGTGTACAGGAACAACGGAAAACAGGAAAAGTGGCGAAAAATCTCGAACCTTCCCCTGGATGAGAATGAGGTGGTGAGCTTCCAGACAGGCGGAGGGGGAGGATACGGTCCTCCCCTGGAGAGGGACCCCGATCTCGTCCTGCGGGATGTGATCGACGGATATGTCTCCTTTGAAAGTATACGTGAAGATTACGGTGTTGTTATCAACAAAGACGAAATGTCTGTAGACCAGGAGGCCACGAAGAAGCTCAGAAAAGAGCTTAAAGGGGGGACAGGATGAGTAAAAAGCTCGTGTTCAGTTTTGAAAGAGGCGGAAAACTTACGGCTTCTCTGCTCCCGGAACACAATCCGAAAACAGTTTCCGTCTTCATCAAGATGTTGCCTCTGGAGGCAGTTGTCTACCACTCGAGGTGGTCCGGACGGGAGATCAACTTTCCTGTGAAGAGCAGCGAAAAAATCCCAAGGGAAAATCAGACGGCGCAGACCAATACGGGAGATGTGATATACTGGAGGGAATGGGAGAAAGAGGGCTTCGAAGCGGCCGAAGCGATTGCTATCTACTACGGTCCCGAAGTAACGAGGGACCACAGGGGATACCTACCGGTCAATGTCTTTGCACGCATACCCGACTCCCAGTGGAAAGCAATAGAGGAGATCGGTTTGAGGATATGGCAGCACGGGACAGAGAAGGTAGAGGTACGAATCGCCGAGGAAGACTAACCACCATTTGCGGGGTCTATTTCTCTGGCCCCTGATGTTTTCCTTTATAACGGAAGGCGGAATAGATTCCCAAAATTTGAATATACGATTTCAACGAGCCTTTCGACATCGATTCTCCGCAGCTCTGCAAGCGCCCTCAGAACATGTACCACGTTGGCGGGCTCATTCTCAGCCTCCTGCTTGTAGAGGGGCATATACGGCGAATCTGTCTCGGTCAGAATTCCTTCCAGGGGCAACCGGAGAAATGTTTCAAATAGCTCATGTGCCGCCGGATAGGTGATGGCACCGCCAATAGAAAGATAGAAACCCATATCCAACAGCTCGTGCGCTTCCCTTATGCTTCCGTCAAAGTTGTGTATGACACCTCCAACCCTGTGTGCTTTTTGTTCTCTCAGGATTGTTATGAGGGTCGGATAAGCACCGCGGGAGTGTACTATCATCGGCAGTTTCATCCTGCATGCAAGCTCTACCTGCCTCCTGAACGCTTCTGTTTGCGCGCTGCATAATTCCCTGTTATTACGGTAGACAACTTTCTTAAAGACATTATCCACGAAATCCAGCCCGATCTCGCCGATAGCGACTGTTGTATCCTGTTGTGAGAGAGAGGTCAGCTTCTCATATAAAGCATTCGAAAAACCATCGGCTGCGACCCAGGGATGGATACCGACCGAGACCGCGATACCACTTTGAGAGCGCGATAACTCGACGGCGCGGGTCGAAGTATCGAGATCCATGCCGGAGGTTACGATCCAGGCCACTCCCGCGCTCCCGGCTCGCTTCAGCACGGACTCGAGATCTGTAGCGCTGTACTGTTCGAGGTGGGTATGAACATCGACGAGCCTTGCGGCCTTTCCCATATCCTTGATCGCCTCTCTCACAAAACACAGTTATCCGAATACATCTGGGGCAGCTTGGTTATTACCGGACAAATCATTCCGGCACTATACCTCTACCAGCCTCCTGAAACTGTCTATGGTCTTCTTATAGTCCCTGCTTCCGAAGATTGCGGAGCCGGCTACAAAGACGTCTGTCCCTGCAAGAGATATCTCTTCTATCGTTTTCTCGTTCACCCCTCCATCCACTTCGATGAGGACTGAAAGCCCCCTCTCATCGATGGTCTTTCGAAGAGCTCTGATGCGGTCGATGCTGTTCGGGATGAAAGACTGGCCCCCGAAACCCGGGTTGACGCTGAGGATGAGCACGTAGTCCACATACTCCAGAATCCATTCGAGGGACGCGAGTGGGGTCGTAGGGTTCAGCACCACACCCGGACTTACTCCCAGCTCGCGTATGGCCGTTACAGTTCGGTTCAGGTGCACGCACGTCTCCTCATGCACGGATATACTGCTTGCCCCGGCCTTTACAAACTGCTCTATATACCTGTCAGGGTGCTCTACCATGAGGTGCACGTCGAGAGGAAGAGAGGTTGCCCTCCTGCATGCCTCTACAATGAGGGGCCCGAACGTAATATTGGGCACGAAATGGCCGTCCATTACATCGACGTGAACCCAGTCCGCGCCGGCCTTTCCCACCGCCTTTACCTCATCTCCCAGCTTTTCGAAATCGCAGGAGAGTATCGAAGGAGCGATGAGCTTCATCGTACATACTCCTTACAACAATATTGAATAAATAACAATAGTACGGGTCAGAAAAAATAGCCAGAAAAACAGAAAGCCTTCCACCGGAATCAATATCCTCTTGCACGGCTCCTTCTTCGTGCTACAATATATAAAGAGGCCGGTTCGTCAGCAGTTCATGATAATAGATGAAAGAACACAATGCTCGTATTTCTCAACATCTTTTTTTTCGTGTTCCATACGGTTCTCATCGTTTTCAACCTCTTCGGCTGGGTATGGAAGCGGACGAGGCTCGCCAACCTCGTAACTCTCGGAGGGACTGCGTTCTGCTGGTTCATACTCGGGATATGGTACGGCTTCGGCTACTGCCCCTCCACAGAGTGGCACTGGCAGGTAAGGCTCAGGCTGGGGTTTACAATAGATACTTACTCCTACACGAAGTTTCTCGTCGATACAATGACCGGACTCGACGTGAATGCGAAGCTCGTCGATACCATGACAGCAATACTGTTCCTTCTCGCGCTGGGCGCTTCTGTGTTTACGAATATAAAGCAGCGTTTGAGGGTGGGAGGATAGAACTTGACACACACGGATGACAGGGGCGCTAGGAGAACGGAGTATTCGATCACATGGATCAAGGCCCGCCTTTACAGGTATCTGGAAGGTAAGACCGATGAACCTGCCGTTCTTTCGGATATAAAAAAGGCGAAACGATACGGCGTAACAAAAAGCCACATTCAGATCATCACAGAGAGCCTCCCGTTCGAGCGTTCCTCCGAGCGGTTCACACTTCTACTGAAGCTCCTTCGCGAAGTATGGTCATGAGGGGCGGCCGAGAAAAAACCGTAACCCTCCCTTCCCCCTTTAATAAAACTCACAGGTATTAGATCATCATATATTTAACATCAAAAGAAAAGCTTGCACTTTGAAGTAATACGGATAAAATAGATATTATTAATTAAAAGAGCTGGTATACGATGAAACTCCTCCTGCTACTCTTCATCTCCTCCTCTATTCTACTGATATCCTGCCAGGTTGCCTCTCCGCCCGAACAG
>DATKZJ010000146.1:0-6134 GCA_035527995.1 Spirochaetota bacterium
GGGGGAAGGAACTATCGTCGAACTCGATAAGTTAGCCGGTGAACCTGTTGACCTGCTGGTAAACGGCAAGCTCATAGCAAAGGGAGAGGTGGTTGTAATAGACGAAAACTTCGGTGTGAGGGTTACAGATATCATCAGTCCCATGGATCGCATTAGCAACCTTGAATAGACCGCCCGACCGGAGGATATACACCGGAGACTGAACTCACTTGGGAGGGGAGTGTGTTGAACGGTTTTCGAAAGAACAGGGCAAGAGGAGAACTGTTTGTTTTTCTCCTGTTGTGTGCGCTTTTACTCAGCTTGGGAGCTCCGCTCTTCGCGGCGGAGAATGGGGTTGTTCCCCATCCGCAGAATACCGCGGATGCCGAAGGCGCTCTCGACACTTCTGGCACCGAAGGCATCGGCGGTGTTGAAGCCGACGAAGACGCCGGGCAGGTCCTGCCCGAATACGACTATACAGAGCCGGAGTTCGGCGAAAACCGGACTTCCTACTCGCTTCTCATCCTCAGAACAGTTGCCGTACTCGCCGTCATAATTATCGCCATATACCTCGTTTTTCGATTTCTCCTGAAAAGCAGGAAAAGGGTCGTTTCCGATACGGAGATGATCAAGGTACTCGCTACATATCCGATCTCGGCAAACCGCTTCATCAAAGTAGTCGATATCGTAGGCAAGATCCTCATTCTAGGCGTTACGGACTCAAATATAAATCTCATCACAGAGGTAGAGGACAAGGAGATCTCGGACAGAATAAAGCTTTTGAGCAGCAAGGAGGGACCTGGGCGAGGGACATTCAGGGAGCAGTTCGTCAAGCTCCTTGGAGGTAGAGGGGTTTCCAGGACGGGCGATGCCGGTTATCTCAGGGGATATAAAGACAGAATAAACAAGATGAAGAAGCTTTGAAAGGAGTTTTTTTTACGGGTTTATGTATACTTATTTATAACTTATAAAAAACAGTTTAAGTTACAAGGACAGAAAAACCAGGCACTACCTGTATTAGGAGGGGATACCGGTATGCGAAGGAAATGGATTAAAAGGGGAATAGTAGTCAGTCTTCTTGCTGTTCTTTTTCTCGTTGTTCTTCCTTTAAAGGAGAGCCGCGCGCAGGAGCGTATCCCCATCCCGAGAATAGGAATTACCCTGGATGAGGCGGAACAACCGAGGGATGTTGCACTCTCCCTCGAGATACTCTTCCTGTTGACAGTGCTGTCGCTCGCACCTGCAATTATCATCTCTGTAACCTCTTTCACCCGGATTGCGATTGTCTTCTCATTCATGAGGAGGGCGCTCTCCACCCAGCAGGAACCGCCTAATCAGGTCATGATGGCCCTGGCAATATTTCTCACGATCTTTATCATGGCTCCGACGATAAAGGAGGTCAACGACGTTGCGTTGAAACCCTACTTCGCCCAGGAGATCTCGGCAGTCGAGTTGTATCAGCGGGGTATGGAGCCGATACGCGGGTTCATGTTCCGCCAGACACGGGAGAAGGATATAGCGCTCTTTCTCAAGCTCGGGAACGTGGAGAGGCCGAGGAACCAGGGTGATGTCCCGAGCTACGTCCTTGTGCCCGCATTTATAATCTCGGAGCTCACCACTGCATTCAAAATAGGGATACTGCTGTTCATTCCCTTTATCGTGATAGATCTCGTAGTAGCGAGCACCCTGATGTCGATGGGAATTATATTTCTGCCGCCTATCTTTGTCTCTCTCCCCTTCAAGATAATTCTCTTTATTCTCGTAGACGGGTGGCACCTTTTGACCTATCAGCTTGTGAACAGCTTTAGATAAGAGGTGGCTGTATGTCTGTTGGATTTGTCGGAAAGATCATCGGTCAGGCTTTGTTACAGATCCTGATGGTCTCTGCTCCCATGCTCGGTATTGCCGTGGTCGTCGGGCTCACGATAAGTATCTTTCAGGCGACGACCTCGATTCAGGAGCAGACACTCACATTCGTTCCGAAAATAGTCTTTGTGCTTGGGGCTATCATCATCTTCGGCTCGTGGATCTTGAACAGCATGATCAACTTTACGATGCGCATCTTCGGTTTTATTCCGGAGATGATAAAGTGACCCGCGGTTATTGACGTACGTTTTTTGCGCCATGCGGTTCAGATATGCTCTTTTTTGAAATGTTGATTATTCACCGGACTCACTTTTGTGCCGGCGGATAAATGAAAGGAAAACCAGCAGGTCACGAGATGGATTTTTTTGTACAGTATTTTCAGGTCTTCTTGCTCATCCTCGTGAGGATGTTCGGGATGTTCGTCGCGGCTCCGTTCTTCTCCAGCGGCGTGATTCCCTTGAGGATTAGGGCGGTCACTGCGCTGTATATAACCGTATGTGTGTTTCCTATGGTTGCGCCGAAGATCGGCGCGGTGCCTGAATCGATGTTCTCTTACGCGCTCATGATAGGAAGCGAGGCGTTAATCGGAATACTCATTGGGTTTCTGATGTCCATAATCTTTGCGGCGTTTCAGCTGGCGGCGCGGTTTTTCAGCTTTCAGATGGCCCTGGGAATCTCGGAGGTGATAGACCCGGTTTCACAGGTGGGAATAACCATGATCGGTCAGCTCTGGGTTCTCATGGGCATCATGGTATTCATCGCCATCGACGGACCTCACCTTCTCATCATGGCGACATACGAAAGCTATGATAGCATAAGGCTTTTCAATATCGTGCAGGGGAACAGGACGATGCTTCAGGCGCTCGTGAACATGTTCGGTGCAATGTTCGTGGTCGCCATGAAGCTTGCATTTCCTATTCTGATAACACTTTTTTTGCTCGTCGTAACGCTCGGAATGCTCGCAAAGGCCGCACCGCAGATGAATGTGTTCATGGTAGGCTTTCCGATTCAGATCGGTGTCGGCCTGATCATCATGATAGCGGTAATAGGAGGGATCGCGTTCGGTATGAGCAATTCGCTGCACCGGGCGTTCGACGAGCTTTTCAGGATCATACATGCACTTGGGAGATAGTACTGTGGCAGATGAAGTATTGGAGCAGCTTTTGTTGGCTGTTCCCTCGATACGGTTTGATCTGCAGCTCTTTGCGGCTGAGGACGAGGGGAGAACAGAGGAGCCGACAGAGTATAAAAAGAGGAAGGCCAGGGAAGAGGGTAAGGTTGCAAAAACCCAGGAGCTTCCGCAGGCCCTTGTAATGCTCTTCGGGTTCTTTCTCATATTTCTGCTATCAAAGATGTTATACAGATCGACCATGGGTATGATGCGTTACTATATCGGGCTGGTGCCGGAAGTCGTGAACTCAGGAGAGAACGTCGTGTTTCTCCTCAAGCCGATTCTTCCGGTGTTCGCAAAGCTCGTCGGGCCGATCCTCGGCGTCTCTTTCATAGCGGCACTTGCGGGAAACTTAGTCCAGGTCGGGTTCCAGTTCAGCACCAAGCCGATACAGCCGGATTTTTCAAAGATAAACCCGAACCCTGTTCGATTCTTCACAAAAATCCTCTTCTCATCGCAGGCGGCGGTGAACCTCGGGAAGGCAGTGTTCAAGATAGCGGCGATCTCCGTGATCGCGTTCTTTCTCGTGAAGAAGGACATAGGAATCATAATGCAGACCCTTGACATGGGGATTACGCAGGGGTTCGGACTCATTCTCTCTCTGGCATTCAAGCTTGTAATGATCGTGAGCGGAATACTCCTTCTTCTGTCGATTCCAGACTACCTCTTTCAGCGGCACCTGCACATCGAATCCATCAAGATGACGAGACAGGAGCTGAAGGAGGAGAGAAAGCTTTTGGAGGGGGATCCTCATCTCCGCGCGCATATGAGGGAGCGCCAGCGAGAATTCGCAAGGCGCAGGATGATACAGGAGGTTCCGAAGGCCGATGTGGTCATCACAAACCCCACCCATTACGCGGTTGCGCTGAAGTACGAGGTGCTTAAGATGTCCTCGCCCTACTGCATCGCAAAGGGGCAGGACCACATGGCAGAGCGTATCAAGAGTATTGCAGAAGAGAACGAGATTTCGATTGTCGAAAACAAGCCGCTGGCCAGGGAGCTGTACCGGCGGGTTGATATAGGAGACGAGATACCGGAGGACCTTTTTACCGCTGTGGCGGAGGTCCTCGCGTTTGTATACAAGCTGAAGGAACGAAAGGCGGTGTAAGCTTTATTCCTTATAGATTTTATAGTTATACCGATATCAAATAAGAAGGGGTAGGGTGCTCGAATTCCGGGCCTCGCATCGGGAGGGGATATGGCAGACGGAATACAGACAAGAGTATGGTGGCAGCGCACAGATATTCTTATAGCAATCGGAGTGATTGCTGTTGTGCTCATGCTTATTGTGCCCATTCCTGCCATGCTGCTCGATTTTCTCATCGCAGCGAACTTTGCACTCGGTCTCATCGTACTGATCTCTGTGATGTATATGAGGAAGGCGGTTGAGCTTTCTGTCTTTCCGTCGCTGCTGCTTGTATCAACTGTGTACCGGCTTGCGGTAAATGTCTCTTCCACGCGTCTCATACTGCTGAAGGGGCCGTTATTCCACGGGAGGATCATTATAGCCTTCGGCCAGTTTGTCGTGGGAGGCAACTACGTTGTCGGGCTCATCATCTTTCTCATCCTCATTGCTGTCCAGTTCATAGTCATCACAAAGGGCGCGACGAGGGTCTCTGAGGTGGCTGCGAGGTTCACACTCGATGCGATGCCGGGAAAGCAGATGGCGATCGATGCGGACCTCTCCGCGGGACTCATAACGGAGGAGGAGGCGATCCATAAGAGGATAGAGATCCAGAGTGAAGCGGATTTCTACGGAGCAATGGATGGTGCCAGCAAGTTCGTCCAGGGAGACGTGAAGGTCGGGCTCCTCATAACGATGATCAATATAATAGGGGGTTTGGTCATCGGAATGGCGATGAGGGGGGAGAGCCTTAGGTCGGCGGTATCGACATACGTCATGCTTACCATAGGGGACGGTCTCGTGAACCAGATTCCGTCGCTCATGATGTCGACGGCCACGGGTCTCATAGTCACAAGAGCGGTGGCCAAGGAGGACCTCGGAACAGATCTCGCATCTCAGCTTTTGAGTCAGCCGCGGACACTGTGGATAGGAGCTGGATTTCTCCTCTTCCTCGCCGTGCTCCCCGGATTTCCGAAGATACCGCTAATCATGCTGGGGATAATACTGGGGATTTTAGGGTACTACCTCCGCCGCGGTATAAGGGTGAAGGAGGAGAAGAAGGAGGTCCAGAAAAAGGAGAAGGGGGAGGCAAAAGCAGGGCCTGAGAGCGTTATCGGGCTTCTGCAGATCGACCCCATTGCCCTGGAGATAGGGTACAACCTCATTCCGCTCGTCGATCCCGAGCAGGGGGGCGATCTCCTTGAGAGGGTGACGATGATCAGGCGCCAGAGCGCAATAGAGCTGGGACTGATCTTTCCTCCTATAAGAATAAGGGACAACATGAAGCTCGATCCGAATACCTACTCCATAAAAATCAAGGGTGTGGAGGTTGGTAAGGGAATGATAAAGATGGGTAAATACCTCGCCATGAATCCCGGAGATGTGGAGGAATCGATCGAGGGAGAGGAAACGGTCGAGCCGGCCTTCGGGCTCCCCGCGATCTGGATAGAGGAGGCGAGCAGGGATCGCGCTGAGAAGCTCGGATACACCGTGGTAGATTCGCCTTCCGTCATCGCGACCCACATCACCGAGGTGATAAAGAGCTATGCGAGTGAGGTGCTGGGCCGCCAGGATGTGCAGGCGCTTCTGAACTCTCTCTCTCAGGATTACTCGGCTGTAGTAGACGAGGTCAAGAAGGCCGGCGCCGCGATCGGTGATATACAGAAGGTTCTGAAAGGACTGCTCAAGGAAGGGGTGAGTATTCGGGACCTTGTGACCATTATGGAGACTATCGCGGACTACTTCCCCACTGTTAAAGACCATGATGAGCTCGTCGAGCTCGTACGCCAGGCACTCGCGCGACAGATATGTCAGCAGTTCTCCGATGAGGAGAAGAAGATCCCAGTGATCACCATCTCAAAAGAAGTTGAAGATGAGATCAAAAATGCTATAGTAGAGACTGAGAGGGGAAAGCGGTTCGCGATGGAGCCGCAGCAGCAGCGGCAGCTGCTGAAAATGATCGTCGAGGAAACCAAAAAGCTGAGAAAGAAGGGG
>DATKZJ010000147.1:0-33602 GCA_035527995.1 Spirochaetota bacterium
GCTCGTTAATATCGAAGGTATCGAGCCGCATTATCAGATCGTCATAGACAGGGTCGGTGCGCTCGATGAGCTCGAAGTGCATGTCGAGATGAATGAGAGGCTCATATCCGACGAGATAAAAGGGCTCGAAAACGTGGAACGCAGGATAAAGAACGATATTGAGAGCGTGCTCGGCATCAAGGTCGGAGTGAAGCTTGTCGAGCCGAAGACGATAGCCCGTTCAGAGGGAAAGGCGAAGAGGGTTATCGACAACAGAATGCAATAATTCCAAAAAGGGGAAGAGGGCAATGTACATCGATCAGATTTCCGTTTTCCTTGAGAACCGGGCCGGGAGAGTACTCGATATCACTGAAATATTCGGCCAGAACAACATCAATATCCGGGCTCTTTCGCTCGCAGATACTTCCGATTTCGGTATACTGAGGATGATCGTGGATGACGGCAAGAGAGCGGCGGACATTTTGAAGCAGAAGGGATTCATCGTGAAGGAGTCCCGGGTTGTTGCGGTCGAAGTGCCCGACCGTCCTGGAGGCCTGGCATCCGTGTTGCGGGTACTGGCCGATAAAGATATCAACGTAGAATACATGTATGCGTTCTTCGAGCAGCCGCAGGACAAAGCGCTTCTCATTTTCAGATTCGAGAATCCGGAAGAGGCTGTACGTATCCTCCAGGAGAAAGGGATAGCGGTATCAGGGAAGGACACGCTCGGGGTTCGTTAGACCGTGCCGGTTCAGACCTTCGGACTGTTCAGACCTTCGGACTGTTCATTCTGACGAGCGGAGGACGGATTTGGATATTAATACCCTGTTTCCGGGCTCCCTGTACTCTATTTTATCGAAATAGAGCGATGCGAGGAAAATCCCCCGTCCATGGGCCCTGAGAACCTCTTCGGAGCTGTCCATCCTTACGAACTCGCGAAAGTCAAATCCTTCACCCTGGTCCTTGATTTCGATGGAGATCTCAGCCCGGTCGGTAGTACAGTCGATGAATACCTTCTTCTGGTTTCGCTGGGGGTCCTCTGAGCGGGATTCGAGGAGCTCGAGATAGCTGTTGTTCTGTATCGCCAGCGATTTCTCCTCATAGGAGATACCGAAATTGCCGTGTTCGATGGCATTCAGTATGATCTCATAGAGCCCAAGTCTCATCCCCTCCAGCGTAGATTCGCCGACCTCATGTGATACATTGAACAGTATCTGGTTGATGACGCCCCAGATTCTCGTTATATCGTTGTCGAATACGAGCTGCTTTCGTTCGAAGACTACGGTCTCCTGATTGACCTCGTTCTTCTTCCTACGCTCTCTCTTTAATATGATACTGTCGAGAATATTGAAGAGCTCGTTGAGCGTTATCGGTTTCTTGATGTAGTTCGCGGCACCTGACCGGAGTGCTTCGATGACAAGCTCCTCTGATCCGTATCCCGTCATGATCACGACATCAACGTCATACTCTATCCCCTTAAGAAGCTTCGTGAGCTCGATCCCGGACATCTTCGGCATTTTTACGTCTGTAAGAACGATATCCGGTCTCGTTTTCTTGTAAATCTCTACCCCGCTCTTGCCGTCTGGTGCCTCGTAGTAGTTGTAACCGTACTGGGTAAGCCCGGCCCGCAGCATATCGCGTATGGATTTCTCATCGTCGATAACAAGAATAGATTTCATCGACAGTATCCCGTATAAGAATGTTTACTTCTTCTTCTTCTGCGTCCCAAACATGAGGAGCCCACTGGGAGTAGGAGAGTTCCGTATCGGTTTCAAGGCTGTACCGTAACTCCGAGAACAGTCTCCATGCGTGACTGCACACGCCTGATTTCATCGTTCTTACTACGCTTCCGGCACCCTGCGAGATATATCGCGCACTTCTCCTGATAGACCCTCATGGCCTCCTTGCGGAATTCCCTGTTCAAGGCCCCCTCTGCAATGATCTTTTCGAGCGCTCGGATCCTCTGCCGTTCTATCCCCTCTGTCTTCGAAGAGAGCTGATCAGAGTGGCCCCCGGTTTTTACAACGAGTTTCTCGTCGATGTAGCCGACAGGATGTCTCGATGTAATCCTGAGCCACAGGTCATAGTCCTCGACCCACTCGAAGCTCTCGTCAAACCCGCCGACATCGTTTAAGATGCTTTTATGAATCACTACCGATGAAGGGCTGATGAGACAGAGATTCAGCGATTCAAGGAAGAACCATCCCTCCCTCTTCCTGTGCTTCTTGCCCTGATTGATTCGGGTCCCGTTCCTGATCCAGATCTCGTCCGTGTGGCAGATTCTGTACTCAGGATGTTCCTCCATGTAGCAGACCTGTCTCTCGAGCTTCTTTGGAAGCCAGTAGTCGTCGGAATCGAGAAAAGCGATCCAGTCGCCGGAGGCTGCCGCTATTCCCCTGTTTCTCGCCCTGCTCACTCCGGAGTGGGGGATCCTTATATAGGTAATATCATCCCCAAGCGAAGCTATATACTGCCCTGTGCCGTCGGTCGATCCGTCGTCTATTATGATAAGCTCGCAACCGGGGTACTGCTGCGCGAGTACCGATTCCACCGCCCTCGGGAGCAATTCGGCCCGATTATATGTAGGAATGATTACTGAAACAAGGTGCATTATTATCGATCTTCTGTTCTGTAATAGACGTTCTTCTCATTATACGACGGGATGATAATCCCTCGTTTTACGAGTCCAGTGAGAAGCTTCTTTATTCTTCTCTCCGAGTAGTTTAGCGTCTCTCGAATTCGGGAGATACTCAGCCGCTTGTTCTGGCTGAAGAGTTCGTAAATGATCTTTACGTTTTTCCCGAGAGCCCTTTTCCCGCGCTTTGAGGACGAGCTCCCATTGATAAAATCCCGAAGGATCTTTTTAGACGCCGGAAGGTTTACATCCGCCGCCCTGATGTACGCATTGGTGAAATTACCTTCTCTCACGTAGTAGGGCTTGTTGGGTCCTTCCTTGACCTCGATATACAGGATGTCCTTTTCCTTGAACGAAAAGATCAGAACCTTGATATCGGGTTTCGGCAAAAGAAGCGAAAACGCCTTCTCGATGATCGCAAGCTCATTAGACTTGTTTGAGATCCCTGCCGGGACACCGGAATCGTCTATTCCGACGAAGAGATTCCCCCCCCTCGCATTCGTGAAGGCACAGACCGACTTCGCAAATGCCTGCGGTGTATGAAGTGTCACTTTGAACTCGGTCTTATATCCCTCTCCAAGTGTTATTATCTCTTCGAGTATATCAACAGGGATATCGCCCTTTGATGCATGTATCATATTTCAATAATAGGGTACAATATATACCCTGTCAAATACAATTTTAGAACTTCACCTGAGGCCGAATCTTGGATACATTATATCTAAATTCAGCCCGCAAAGGTTTATAATGAGTAGCGAACGTATTCCTGTGAGAGCCGTAGTCAATACACTCTTCTTCATCCTCGGTTTCACCATCATATTCGTGACGCTCGGAGCGGGAGCCGGTGCTGCTTCGAGATTTTTAATTCGATACAAGAATCTCATTGCGCTCATCGGTGGAATAGTGATATTGGTACTCTCGGTGCAGGTTATGGGAATTCTAAACATTCGCCTGCTGAATTATGAAAGAAAGGCCTCATTGCGGCGCCGGCCGAGGGGTATCTTCGGGGCCGTTGTAATCGGAATTACATTTGCAGCGGCCTGGACACCGTGCATAGGGCCGATATTGTCGAGCATCCTCATACTTGCGGCAACGAAGGATACAGTCTTGAAGGGGGGAGTTCTTCTGATAGCATACTCCCTCGGTCTTGGGATCCCGTTTCTTTTTTCTGCTTTCGCATTCAGCTATTTTCTGGCCTTCTCGGATTGGCTCAGAAAGCACCTCAGGACATTTAAGTTTTTCAGTGGGGCGCTCCTTATGGCCCTCGGGTTGCTGCTCGTGCTCGGACAGTTCCACCGCTTCTCTGGATTGTTCAGCTTTATTCCGGACGTATCCGGGATCGTGTCGGAGAACGTATCGATCCTCATTGCGTTTGCCGCGGGGATAGTATCGTTCATTTCACCGTGTGTTCTTCCCCTTATTCCGTCATATCTTACGTTTATTACCGGTGTTTCGGTGCTGGAACAGGGAAACGAATAGGGGGATATACAAACGTCTACGGACTTATAAGTCCGGGGACTTTTAACCCTCATTTCTCACACAGGAATTGGGGGCGTTGTGGTTTTCTCAACGATAAACTTTATTTTTGCATGTCATTATCACATACTACCGGGTCATCATTCAACTCTGATGATATGCGGCTGTTGAGAAAACCACATAGGCGCTTTTCTCACCGTAAACTTTATTTTTTACAGCTACCAAGTCAGCATTAAAACCCCTTGATATGTAATCTGATTGCATAGCAATCTATGAGAAAACCGCATTAAAGTCTAGGGACCTTTAGGTCTACGGACTTGAAAGTCCGACAGTGCTTGCTGATAGCGCGGACTTTCAAGTCCGGGGACGCTACTATCCGCAGCAGTACTTGTACTTCTTTCCGCTCCCGCACGGGCAGGGGGCATTTCTTCCTACCTTCTCTCCTGAGACCACCTGGGTGCGTGCAGCGGGCTGGGGGGCGCCGCTCTGCCTGGGAGCGCCGCCCTCTCTACGGGCTTGTGGAGTGCCTGTTTCGAATTGGCCGTACTCCTGATGCTGCACCCTGTTTATCTTCCATATCTTTTTGCTTTCGACCTTTGGGGCGATATGGATCTTGAACAGCCGCTTCATTATATCCGTATTTATATTATTTATGAGTTCCTGAAAGAGGTTGAATGATTGGAACTTGTATTCGATGAGCGGGTCTTTCTGCGCGTATGCCTGGTATCCTACGCCCTCACGTACCCCGTCCATCTCGTAGAGATGCTCCTTCCACCTCATGTCAATGGACTGAAGGGCCAAAAATCGCTCGACCTGAGGCATTATCTCCTCGCCGAGTTCCTCGGTCTTCTCGTCCAGCTTCTCGCCGATAACGCCGAGGACCTTCTCATACAGCTCATCACGCGACATGCCGTCCTCTCCTGAGCCGATCTGTTTGCTGTCCCCCACGATCTCGGAGAGCCATTGCGATATCATGTACACCTGTTCGCTGGAAACCCCGGTTTTCGGGATTTCAAGTTCTTCGAACTTGCCCTCTACGAGCTCATCCACGGTCTCCTTTATGTTTTTTTCTATGTCTTCCCTGGCGATGAAATCGTTTCTCCTGCCGTATATATAGCTTCTCTGGTCGTTCATCACGTTATCGTATTCGAGGAGGTGTTTTCTTATCTCGAAATTTCTATTTTCCACCTTCTTCTGCGCGCTGGTAATCGCCTTGGAGACGAGGGGAGAATCGATATTCTGACCTTCCTCCATACCCATCCGGAGCATGATGTTCGATATCTTGTCGGATCCGAACAGCCTCATGAGGTCGTCTTCAAGGGAAAGGTAGAATCGTGACGAGCCCGGGTCTCCCTGACGCCCGGTCCTTCCCCTGAGCTGGTTGTCGATTCTTCGGGCCTCGTGGCGTTCTGTTCCCAGAACGTGGAGCCCCCCGAGATCTACTACGCCGTCCCCAAGTTTTATATCAGTCCCCCTGCCTGCCATGTTCGTCGCTATGGTAACAGACCTTCTTTCACCCGCTTTTGTGATTATCTGAGCTTCCTTCTCGTGGTACCGTGCGTTGAGCACCTCATGCCTGACCCCCCGATTCTTCAGGATCTTGGACAGAAGCTCCGATTTCTCGACTGATACCGTGCCGACGAGTATGGGCTGCCCCTTCTCATTGAGTTGGGCTATCTCATCGGCGATCGCTTTCCACTTCTCCTTTGCAGTCCGATATATTCTATCAGGGTGATCGGCCCTTATCACAGGCTCGTTCGTCGGGATCACTATCACATCGAGCTTGTATATATTGCTGAACTCCTCGGCTTCCGTATCGGCGGTCCCGGTCATACCGGCGAGCCGTTCATAGAGACGGAAGTAGTTCTGGATGGTGATGGTTGCCAGCGTCTGCGTATCGCGCTGGATCGAGACGCCCTCTTTCGCCTCTATCGCCTGGTGCAGACCCTCGCTGTACCGGCGGCCCGGCATGAGCCTGCCGGTGAATTCATCCACGATGACGACACTTCCGTCCTGGATTACATATTCTACGTCCTGCTCATATAGGGAGTATGCACGCAGAAGCTGATTGATAATGTGCAGCTTCTCGCCCATCTCGAGGTACTCCTCCTCGTTCTTCGCCTTCTGCCTCAGCTTCTCCTCTGCCGGCAGGTCTTGCTTGTCGATTTCAGCGAGACGGTCGGTATAGTCCTGGAGTATGAGCTTCTCAGGGTTTGAGGGAGAGAGGGCAGCCCGTCCTCTCTCTGTGAGGGTCACGGTATGACCACGCTCCTCGATAACAAAATAGAGGTCTTCCTCGACCTCTGAGAGGCTCTTCGACTGCGTGTACTGGAACTGGGTTCGCTGGATGAGCTTGATGTTTTCAGGGTTCTCCTTGAGCTTCAGAAGTCTCTTGTTTTTGGGATCGCCCCTCTCGGCCTGCAGGAGACGCTTGCCGCCGTCTTCGACGTTCTTTTTTTCAAGGTAGTCCTCCGCCTCCTTTATGAAGCGTGTAACGATGGACTTCTGTCGGCTGATGAGGTTCGCGATCTTCGGATTGAGTTCGTAGTAGAGGTCCGAGGCGGATCCGGCCGGACCGGAGATGATGAGCGGCGTACGGGCCTCGTCTATCAGAACGCTGTCAACCTCGTCCACGATCGCGTAGCGGTGGCCGCGTTGAACCATGAGCCCCGTATCTTCCGACATATTGTCTCTGAGGTAGTCGAAGCCGAACTCGTTGTTGGTCCCGTAGGTTATATCTGCCTGGTAGGCTTGTTTCCGCTCCTCGGACGGCATATCGTGGTAGAGGTATCTCACCGTGAGTCCGAGGAATTCATAGATGGGCCCCATCCACTGCGCGTCCCTCTTGGCGAGGTAGTCGTTGACCGTAACGAGGTGGACGCCTTTGCCTTCGAGTGCGATAAGGCAGAGGGGGAGGGTAGCAGCGAGGGTTTTTCCCTCTCCCGTCTTCATCTCCGCTATCTTCCCCTGAAAGAGCACGACACCGCCGATGATCTGCACATCGAAGGGTCTCATGCCGATCGTGCGCTTGGCCGTTTCCCTTACGACAGCGAACACTTCGCAGAGGATATCTTCGAGGGACTCTCCCCCGGCCAGCCGTTTTCTGAATTCCCCGGTCTTTGCCGCGAGTTTTTCATCAGATAAAGTTTGGATTTGCGGCTCAAAGTTATTAGTTTTTTCTAGGTATGGTTTTAGGGCTTTCAGATCCCTTTCATACTTGCTGCCGAAAATCTTCACTAGCGGATTTGCCATGAAGACAATTTAATAAATGCACATTTAAAAATCAATGCAATTTACTATCTTGGGAAAAGCGCTTATCTTGTACGGTTGGAGAGGATGATATCTTGAAGAGACGGCCCTTTACTCTGCCATTTTTTCTGCTGGTTTTGTCTTTGCTTTTCTTTTTCGGGTGTGCGGAAACGAGGATCACAGAGCTGAAGAAAGAACGATTGTTTTCAATACCGATCGGAGAGGGAGAGGAACAGATCGGAGTCGTCAGGGAGCAGAGCGGGAGGTTTCATGGTCCCAGCATACTCCTCTTCAAGAACGGATTCTTCTATCTCGTCGATTCGGTAAACCAGAAGATCCTGAAGATCACCACCCCCGGAGATATCATACTGACGCTGTCGAAAGGTGAAGAGGAAAAAAGCCAGGATGAAAATGTCCTCCGGACAAAACAGCGTACCTCGTACGCCTTCAACGCGATAGGCCTTATCATGGTAGACAACGAAAACGGGCTGTGGGTGGAGGACAAGTTCCTCGAGACAATGCCGGAAAAAGATGAAATAGACCTCTTTTCCGACAGTGGTACCTTCGACGAGGGGTCTGGTGAACTGTACAAATCCTACATCCTTAAGTTCGACCGTCTCGGTAGATTCTTATTCAGAATCGGAAAAAACGGGGTGGACACAGAGCCGTTCTATTATCTGTATAAGATGGCAGTGGACAGGGACGGCAACATCACCGTGCTTACCGCGGATGAAGACTGGCAGAGATGGTCGGTTTATCGGTTCGATGCGGAGGGAAATGCAATCGGCAGGTGCGACCTGGAAAAGGAGATGATCACCAGCAACATAAACGAGGAGGAAGATCAGGAGTTTTTCATCATGGATCTCTATCCTGTCTGTAACGAGGATCTCCTTCTCTTCTGGATTTCTCTCTACGAGACGAGGTGGGACACGAAAGAGTTAAGGAAAGAGGAAGACCTCTGGGGTGAGGAGATAGAGATAGAGAATATGGAGGATATTGAACAGGGGGAGCGGAAAGAGCAGCGGCGCTACGAAAGAGACCTGCTTTTCTACAAGCTGTTCTATTACGATATAAACAAGAACACGATAGAGAGGATGTACACATGGGAGAACAGAATCGCTGAAGGGACCGGTACGCCGACCGAGTTCTTCGGTATCGATGCGGAATCGAACGGTTTTTTGTGGAGGTATGTCAACAACTCCAAGTCCGTAATCACGATGTTCCGTCCCAACGGATCTATCGTGGCCAGACGAAGCTTCGTGTTCGAAGAAGACGGTGTGTGGACGAACGTCCATGTGGATGAAGACGGTTCCGTCTCTGCCATCAAGATCGACAAGGAATTTATACACTTTTACCGTTGGCGGAGCGACCGGCTCATTACACCCGGCAGGGATGAAAAACTCACGCTGACTGAATTTTTCATGAAGAAGATAGAGGCGTTTAAAAACGCCAACCGTTAGTGCACTCTTAGTGAACTCTTAGTGAACTCTGCCGGCGGGAGCAATCTATGGTTGATAATGAAAAAAATACGCCTGCTGAAGAACCGCACTATCATTACAGCCGTGAGGCAAGGGTGCGAAGTGTTCACCGTGACCTCTATCCGGAGACAAGAAAACGGCGGTGGATTCAGAAAAAACGGACCCGGGGCCTCCTCGTCATACTCATCGACCTTTTTCTCATAGCAGTCGTCTTCTATTTCATCTCAAAGCCGGCTAACATCTTCCTGGAAAAAGAGGCCGAAAGTGCCGTCTACCAGCTCAACATTACGGGGATACGCGGAAAAAAGGTGCTGGTGGGTTTTACTGTGGAGAACAGCGGAGAAAACAAGATGTCTTTCCCCGAGGCAGTTCCTGTTATCGTAAGAATATCGCGTGAAGAGAACAAGCCTTTGACTTTCAGGAAGAATATCGAACCTGCTACCACCCTCGGTCCGGGAGAATCGAGTTCGGTAATTTTCCTCCTCGAAGAGGACAATCTACCCAACTCCGCCACTCTCGAGCTCTTCTATGGAGACTCAGCATCCCCTCTCTTCTCCAAACATGTGAGATTTTAGTTTTTACTTGTTCATTTCTCTTTTTGTTTGTAATTTTGGTACCGATTTCAGAATGTGTAAGGAGAGGCTTATGCCAGGTATCAAGGGAAATGCGGTAATAGGACAGTCCGGAGGACCGACTGCCGTGATCAACCGCAGTTTTATCGGTGCGATTGTCGAAGCCAGAAAACACGGGGAGATTCTCGAGTTCTACGGTGCCCGTCACGGAATACAGGGAATGCTGAACAACGAATATGTACCTCTTTTCGACCAGCCCGACTTCGTCCTTCAGCAGATCGCAAAAACACCCGCAGCTGCTCTCGGATCGATACGGCACAAGCCTACAAAAGAGGAATGTAAGAAGATCTTCGATAATTTCAAGCAGAAGAACGTCCGCTATTTTTTCTATATCGGGGGCAACGATTCGGCCGAGACTGCGTACCTGATAAACAGCTTCGCAGCGGAGGAGAACTACGACCTCCGTGTTGTACACATACCAAAGACAATCGATAACGACCTCCTCATCACCGATCACTGCCCCGGTTTCGGCAGTGCGGCGAGGTTTGTTTCATGCGCGTTCATAGGAGACAACCAGGATAACCGTGCGCTCAAAGGGGTGAAGATCAATATAGTCATGGGGCGCAACGCAGGCTTTCTCACTGCCGCGAGTCTGCTTGCAAAGCAGTACCCGAAGGACGGCCCTCACCTCGTATATATACCGGAGCTCCCTTTTGATCTCGATAAATTCCTCAAAGACGTGAACAGCACCTACAAGGAGCACGGCAGGGCTCTCGTCGCGGTCTCAGAAGGTATTAACAGACAGGGAAGCTTCAACCTGAAAGAAGATGAGAAGCCGGATTACATCTCGACATGGCTGAACTCGATGGTGAGCCTGGACCTCCCTGATAAGTATCGTCCCAAGGAGCCTGGGAAGGCCGTTGAGATGGATTCGCACGGAAATGTAAACCTGAGCGGCTCCTCGATAATGGGGGACATACTCGCAACGATCGTCAAGAGTACTCTGGGAATAAAAAGGGTAAGGGCCGACACGCTGGGATATCCGCAGCGTTCCTTCCCGCTCGCCATCTCCAATACCGACGCCGCAGAAGCATACAAGGTCGGGGTCGAGGCTGTCATTGCGGCCACAGCGACCAACTTCGATGAAGGAAGCATCGCAATTCGGCGAATCGATGGAAGCGGGGAATACGGTATTGAAACCTTCATCACGCCACTGCAGAGTGTGCAGAGACACACGAAGAGCTTCCCGGAGGAGTGGATCACCTCTGGCGGTAAAATCGATGAAAGGAAGTTCGGAGAGTATATCGCTCCGCTCGTAGGCGAGCTCCCTATGGCGGGAAGGTTTGTCAGGGCCATATTCTGAGGATTCCCCATTCCTGATAAACGGCCTCGGGTATCGCCGGTGCGGACATAGCTCTTGTATGCAGGATATATGAAAAGATATCTCCTCATTCTGACGACGGCTTTGCTTCTGCTCTGCTCTCGTTCTTTTGCCCAGGCCTACCAATCCGAAGCCTTGAACTCATTTGCAATGGGCTTTTTTTACCTCTATGAGGGCGACCTCGAGATGTCGAAATCTCAATTCAAGCTCTCACTCTTTTACGAGGAAAAGACTCCGGAGGGACCTCCTCCTGTTCTCCTCACGCTTCTTGCGACGGTGTGCGACTGGCTCGGCGAGTATGATGAAGCGAGAGAGTACGCGGTAAGGGGGCTCGAAGCTGATCCTGACAACGAGGAGCTCTTAGAGCTCAATTCCATGATACTGCTCTCCCAGAACAGGTACGAGGAGGCTCTTTCATATCTCGAGAGACTGTCTCAGATACGTCCCTACGACCTCGATCTACTTATCTCGCTCGCGGAAGTGTACGACAGGGTTGAAGACGAAGACGGGCTGATAGATGTTTATATGCGCATGACAAGGATCAGTCCCGGCATGATCGACGCCCACCTGAACCTCGGGTTCATCTACACCAAGAGAGGCATGTACGACGACGCTGAGACTGAGTACGAGCGAACGCTTGAGCTCGATCCTGAAAATGAGAAGGCGATATTCTACCTCACCTATATCTACCTCAGCACAGGAAGGACCGAGGAGGCTCTGGAGCTTTTCGAAAAGCTGGACAGCCGTGAACTCCTCAACGACGAGATGCTTGAGGATTATGCCGTAAATCTCTTTATAGAAGGCCAGGACCCAAGGCCTGTTCTCGACAGGATAGAGAACAGGGAAGTACTCTCTGAAGAGACGAGGGCGATCCAATATTTTTTTGAAGGTGAGCTCGACAAGTCCAAAGAGCTGTTCGAGGGTATCGTGAAGGAGACCCCAGGTGGAATTACCGCCTACATAGGACTGATCAGGATCTCGGAGAGCATGAACAACATAGATATGGAGCGTAAATGGAGGTTTGTGCTTGCAGGCAACTACTTCAAATACAGGATATACGAAGAGGCATTGAAGCAGGCAGTGAGGGTAAAGGTTATACAGCCCGACTTCCTCGAAAACAGATACCTTCTCGGCGACATATACTATGCAATGCGCAGACCAAAAGAGGCTGTCTCAGAGTACGAATATTTCGCACAAAATTCCGAAGAGAAAGGAGATGTCTGGCGGAAGCTCGGCATCCAGTACGATGAGATCGGCGATCATGATGCATCGATAGAGAGCTTCCTTCGTGCAGTAGAGCTGTTTCCGGAAAACGACGAGCTGTACTACTATCTCGGCCTCGAGTACAGAATAGTACAGGATTACAGGAATGCAGCCGAGGCCTTCAGAAAGGCGATCGAGCTGAAGGAGGATAACGCAGATTACTACTTCAATCTCGGCGTCTCGTACGAGCGCATGGGGATTATCGATGAGGCGATCCAATATCTCGACCGCTCGGTCCAGCTTGACGATACGAACCCTGCTTCACTGAACTACCTCGGCTATCTGCTTGCCGACGAGGGGGAGCGGCTCGAGGAGGCAAGAGATCTCATCGGGAAAGCGCTTGAAGAGGACCCCACCAACGGCGCGTACCTCGACAGCATGGGATGGGTATTCTACATGTTGTCGGAATATGAAAAGGCGAGGGAATATCTCGAAAAAGCGGTGCAGTATATAGACCTGAATAACAAAGAAAACTACCTTATTTACGATCATCTGGGAGATGTTTACTACGTTATCGGACTGTTCCGGGAAGCAGGAGAAGCGTGGGAAAAGGCCCAGCAGATCAAGTATACCGAAGAGGTTGAGAAAAAAATCTTTGAGCTCGAAGGGGAATTAAAGCGGTGAAAAGAGCTGTCATCCTGGTATTCTGCCTGTTTCTCGTTTCCTGCGCAGTGAGGCAGGAGGTCACAAGAGATCTCGGTCCCGGGACCGTCGGACAGGGGGCCGTTGGACCGGAGCCTCGAGAGGAACAGGATATCCTCTCCGAACGCATAGGGGAGTACAACGCTAAACTGGTGAGCCTGAGCGGAACCGCGATTGTCGTGTTCCGTGATGAAGAGAGCACATTGAGCTTCCGGTCCGAGATAGGCGCCAGGGAGGGTGCGAACTTCGTGAGGCTCGACCTCAATGATCTGGTATTCAAGACCCCACTTGCAACTGTCATAAAAAACGGTGATGAAGTGTTCACCTACGTTCACCAGAAGATGGAATACTACCAGACTGCGGCGGAGGAGGCCGACTTCGGCATGCTCCTCGGATTCGATATTCCGGTAAAGCTCCTCGTTCAGTCCCTACTGGCGAGGGTGTATATCCCGGAGGGGGAGATCGAGGCCCGCCGGCTCGATGATCTTCATATTGAAATAACGGCGCAGGAGGAGAAGGAGGTGGTACGCTTTAGGAACGAAGATATTCCTGAAGAGGTGATGTACACATACAAGGACAGCACCGGACAGGAGACTGTGTACAGTGTGAGTTTCGAGCAGTTTGAGGATACAGGAGTTTTGGAGTTCCCGCTTGTAATAAAGATAAAGAGCCAAAACCGCAGCCTCGAGATACGATACACCACGGTGAAGCCGAATGCGGCTGTATCAGTGGATCGGTTTCTCCCTGGGAACGGAGATTTGGGAGGTTACACGAGACGGCTGTGGTAAAAAGGCCAATTATGTGTTAAATTTACAACAATTTTATCCGCCCTGAGTATTGACCCTCAATGTTATCTTTCCAAGTGTCGAAATATAAGTAATAAGCAATATGTAACAAATGCCGTTTTGGTACGTTTCTTGCACTACTATATTAAAACAAAGCAGGGGACGCATATTGTTCTTCCAGAGTACTATAAAGGACAGTGTAAAGCTAACGGGTATAGGGCTTCACAGCGGGAACGAAACGACTGTTACGCTTCTTCCTGCACCGGTTGACACGGGCATCGTCTTTGTTCCTGATGGATCGGACATCGAATCGGGAATCAGGGCTCATGTGGACAACCTCAGAAGCACGCACAACGCAATCAGCATAGGGATCAACGGATACGACATCAACACGATAGAGCATTTCATGGCGACCTTCTATGCGCTCTCTATTACGAACCTGTACGTTCTTGTGACGGAGCATGAAATGCCGATCCTTGACGGTTCTTCACAGGCCATAGTGGAAGCGGTTGAGCGTGCAGGGACGGTTGCACAAAACGCATTTTATGATACCTTCTATCTCCCGTACCCTGTATGGGTGGAGGACAACGGAAGCTACCTCATCGCACTGCCGAGCTCGGGATTCAAGATTACCTATACAATAGATTTTAACTCGAAGAGCCGTGCTATAGGAACGCAGACGGCTCATTTCAGCATCACCAAGGATACATTTAAAAGCTCTATAGCTCCGGCAAGGACATTCGGATTCTTTGAAGATATTGACATGATGAGGGCAAATAACCTGGCCCTTGGCGGATCGCTTGATAATGCCCTGTTATATACGCGCGAGGGTCTTGTG
The DNA here is from genome assembly GCA_035527995.1 of Spirochaetota bacterium. Taxonomy (GTDB): domain Bacteria; phylum Spirochaetota; class B62-G9; order B62-G9; family DRHN01; genus JAFGTF01. The sequence goes on from DATKZJ010000147.1 coordinate 14,299, forward strand.
AACGATAACCTCAGGTTCGACAACGAATGTGTGCGTCACAAGATCCTCGATCTTATCGGAGACCTCTCGCTTTCAGGACACAACATCGCCGCGCACTTCATAGCTTACAAATCCGGCCACTCTATCGATATGAAACTGGTGAAGAAGCTCGATATTGTGCTGAAGAGAAACAGAAGCGTGAGAAAGGTCCCGAGGAAGATCCTCACAAAAAGAAAGGTCCAGTTCGAGAGATTCAAACGGAAGATTAATCTCTGATTCACGCCCTCCATGATTGTGATCCCTCCATAGTAAAAGACCGTCTTTTATCGACACTGTTTTCGATCGGTACAGTATTCAGCGTCAGAACAACTCTAACCCCCATTTCTCATACAGGAATGATGGGGGTCAATCCCCGTTTCTCATGACCAACAGCAAACTGTAAGTAACGGGGGTTTAATCCCCATTTGACAAGTATCAGCCCCCGTTGACACTAAAAGTATCAGCGAGTGTTTACAGTTACAGGATTATTCAATATCCTAATAATTCTATGAGAATCAACCCTTTAAGAGTCAGGTAAGGGTTAATTTTCAAGGGGTGTCTAATTATTATTTTTAAGTGTCAACGCTGGGTGATATATATCACCCATTCCTTATGTACAACCGTTAAATAGGAAGGAATGTGGCTTTTGGCGCTTTGTTCACCGTAAACTTTATTTTTTACAGCTGCCAATGGCTATGCAATCTGATTTCTATGAAATCTTTGAGAAAACCGCACTAACGTAAACTCAGAGAAGAGGACGGAATTCGGTGGTCTCTCGCTCGTGAGATTATTATCTTTCCGTATTACAAAATCGGCAGGTCGATTGAATGCTGTACAGCAGACTGTTTTTACCAACCGCAAAGGAAGCACCGAAGGATGCTGCGATCCAAAGCCATATACTGATGATCAGGGCTGGCCTTATTAAAAAGGTGGGGTCCGGTATCTACTCTATTCTCCCTCTCGGCTACAGAACGATAAAAAAGGTCGAGAACATCATCAGGGAGGAGATGGACAGAATCGGGGGAAACGAGTTCTATCTGCCTGTCCTCATACCGGCTGAGCTCTGGAAGACGAGCAATAGATGGTACGACATGGGACAGGAGCTCTACCGCCTGAAGGACAGGGGAGAACAGGACTATGTGCTCGCTCCCACGCATGAAGAGGTTTTCACATATATCCTGAAGGACCACCTCAGGTCGTACAGGGACCTTCCCCTGACAGTCTACCAGATTGGGCTCAAATTCCGTGACGAGATCAGGCCGAGGTTCGGGGTGATGAGAGGCAAGACGTTCATCATGAAGGACGCCTACTCCTTCCACCCTCAGGGAGACGCGGAATCTCTGCACGGTACATACAGCGACATGTCAGGGGCCTACCGCAAGATCTTCCAGCGGTGCGGTCTCGAGACAGTCCCGGTTGCGGCCGACTCCGGTGCAATGGGTGGATCGCAGTCGGAGGAATTCATGGTTCCCTCAACGGTGGGAGAGGAAGAGATCGTACAGTGCCGTGGTTGCGGCTATGTTGCAAACAAAGAGAAGGCCGAGTGCGAGGTCGAACGGATCGATTACAAGGACACAGGGCCGGCGGAGCTTGTAGAGACACCGAATGTGAAAACGATCGCCGACCTATCCGAATTCCTGAAGATCCGTACGGATCACCTTATAAAGACCCTTCTCTATAAAATGCTTGATGAGAGGTTCGTCATTGTGCTCATCCGAGGCGATCTGGAAGTTCACGAGACGAAACTGAAGAACTATCTCGGGGTTTCCGAGATAGAGAAAGCTTCTGAGGAAGAATCGAGAGAAAAACTCGGTATGCCAATGGGATTCGTAGGGCCGATAGGCGTGAAAGGCGCAATGATTATCGCAGACCACAGCGTGCGTGAGATAAAGGGGGGCGTCACCGGGGCGAACAGGGTCGATTATCACTATAAGAATGTGTCGGCTGAGAGGGATTTCGTGCCGGAGACCTACACGGACATTCGGGTCGTAAAGGAGGGGGACTCCTGCCCAAAGTGCGGCGGTTCGCTTTCCATGTTCAGGGGCATAGAGCTGGGGCATATCTTCAAGCTGGGAGACAAGTACAGCAGGGCGTTCGGTGTTGAATATCTCGACGAGGACGGATCTTCGAAGGTCCCTCTCATGGGATGCTACGGCATCGGGGTCGAGCGAACAGTTGCCGCAGTGATCGAGCAGAATCACGATGACGACGGAATAATCTGGCCTATATCTGTGTCACCCTTTCACGTATACATACTTCCGGTCAAGTACGAGGGCAGAGTGAAGGAGGTCTCAAACACATTGTACAGGGAGCTCTCAAGTTCGGGAGTTGAAGCCCTGCTCGATGACCGCGACGAGAGGGCGGGCGTCAAGTTCAAGGACGCGGACCTCATCGGGATCCCGTTCAGGGTAACGATCGGCGAAAAATCGCTTGAAAGCGGTAAAGTCGAGCTCAAGATGCGGAACTCAAAAGAACCCACCTATCTCAAGGTGGAAAAGATGGCGAATGTTTTGAAAAATATGGTAGGAGAGGAGCTCGCCAAGTACCGCTGATTTCAGACTATTTTGCGTCCAGTACTTCTCTTACCTTCTGCAGGAAGATCGACGGAGTAAACGGCTTTTGAAGGAAGGCTATACCGACATCCAGGATACCCTGCTGGACGATAACGTCGTCCGTGTACAAAGGAAATACAAAGCACTCGGATGTGCGGGTTCTTTTCTGTTATTATATCCGCCAGCTCTCGTCCGCTCATTGTGGGAATGATAATATCTGTCACGAGTAGACTGATATTCCCCGCATTCTGCTGGTAATAGTCGAGCGCTTCCCGCCAAGATTGAATATCCGTTCTCAGTCAGCAAAAAATTTATCATCTCCCGCACTAAAAGGTCATCCTCCACTACGAGAATGGTTTCAGTACCCTTTCAGGATCTGCAGTGCTGTTTTTGATTTGCTTCTTGAATTTGCGGAAGGTAGATTTTAAAGGTAGTACCGACTGAAGCGGTCACCTTTCCATCGAGACCTACTACATATATCTCGAGATATCTCGAGATATCTTGTGAAAATCACCGATAGAGGACCGTGTATCGTATAAAATCCTGTTTATCTTGTTCCGGTATACTTCTTTAGGGTTGTTAATATAGCTGTTCAAGCTGAGTCTGAGCTGTGTTCTGCTCACAACGAGAGAGAGCCGCTCCCTGTTCCGGTCGAGTATAACATTAATCCTATTTTTTTGTATAGACGCAACGGATTCGAGGTGATTCAGGACGTCAGCCGTTATGCCCTTTTTTACTGAATGATATACAATAATGCCTACAATGATAAGTGGAATGAGCGAAATGGCAATAAATGCAGTAGTCAGCTCCGGCGAACCGTAAAGCGGGAAACCTTGAGAGTCTCATCGTCAACGTTCGGGAGTACCGCAAACCCTCCGGGATTGAACTATTTCCCTGTTTTCAGATGTGCACGTTCGGTTTTTATACGCACATTGCACGCAATCTACAGTTTGGCCGCTATAAGCATATTTTATTATGAAAATCATAGTATTATGATAATTTTTTTGTTATGATATAGCCTTAAAAGAGATGAGTGGGGGACAGGAGAAACAGGTATGATATCCATCATTCTCGGGAGCGATTCTGATATCGAGGTGTATGAGCGAACAGCCAAGGTTCTCAATGAGCTCGAGGCGCCGTTCGAGAGGCGGATCATTTCGGCACACCGGACCCCGGACCTGTTGCGGGAGTATGTCAGAGGGGCGGAATCCAGAGGGGTCAGGGTCTTCATAGCAGCAGCGGGAATGGCAGCGTCGCTTCCCGGGGCGATCGCATCACATACCAGTCTTCCGGTTATCGGAGTTCCTGCGGTTTCGAATTCTCATGTGCTCGGGCTCGACTCCATCTTTTCCATTCTCCAGATGCCTCCCGGGGTACCGGTCGCGTGCGTGAGCGTCAACGGGGGTGAGAATGCAGCGCTCCTCGCAGTCGAGATCCTCGCTCTCGGGGATGAGGACCTGCGAGAGCGCCTAGTTTCATTCAGGGAGAGAATGAAAAAGAGGGTCATGCAAAAGGACAAAAGATTCAGGGACGAATGATATTTCCCGCCATCGTGTGATTTTCTAAACAATTGCATAACTACGTAGCTTGCGTGATGATATGGTAGTATTATATATTCATACACAAAAAACAGAGTTTTTGGTGAGAAAACCGCAGCAACCCCTGCAGCCTTTCGAAACAGGGGTTAGAGAAACTTCTTTTCATTTGTCATAATTTGTGTAGAATGTATTCGAAAAATATACAAGGACAAAAACCGTGCAAAGGGACATCTTCTCGAACATAAGCCCTCTCGACGGGAGATACTACAGAAGCAGCCCCAAGCTGCTGGATTCGCTCTCCCGCTACCTCTCGGAGAATTCGCTGATTCGATACGAGGCACGTGTGGAAGTCGCGATCATAACGGCAATGGAGCGGCGCGGAGTAGTAAAAGCGGGCGCAACCTCCCAGATCATGGAGGCTTACGGGCGAATCACCCCTGAAGAGGTCTATCAGGAGGAGGAGCGTACGAAGCACAACATAAGGGCCCTCGTAAATGTAATGCAGCGGTACGTGAGCCCGGAGGTGGCCCCTTTCATACATCTCGGCGCAACGAGCGAGGATATCACCGGGACGGCGCAGTCGCTTCGGCTCCGCGATACATTTTTTAAGGTCGTTGTTCCGAAAGGCCTCGATCTCATGGACGAGATACTCGAAATTGCGGAAAAAGAAGCGCGGACTCCGCAGATCGGCAGGACCCACGGACAGCACGCGGTTCCCATAACCGTAGGCTATCTTTTCAGCGGCTATGCGGATCGGTTCGGGGGAAGACTGCACAAGATCGTAGAGGCCGCAGAAGACCTCCGCGGAAAGATCAGCGGAGCGGTCGGGGCATACAACGCCACATCTCTTGTTTTCGACGACCCGCGTAAGTTTGAAGAGGAGGTTCTTTCCGATCTCGGCCTGAGACCGGCCAATTTCTCCTCTCAGATCGTTGAGCCCGAGTATCTTCTCGATCTCGTTCACGCGGTACTTTCCGCTTTCGGAATTCTCGCGCAGATATCGGACGACCTGCGCAACCTCCAGCGCACCGAGATAGGAGAGATGAGTGAGAAGTTCGAATCCGGTCAGGTTGGAAGCTCCACAATGCCTCACAAGAGAAACCCGTGGAATTTTGAGCACGTGAAATCGATGTGGAAGGAGTTCGTTCCACGCATGATTACGAGGTACCACGACCAGATATCGGAGCATCAGCGTGACCTCACAAATTCCGCGTCCGGGAGGTTTGTTCCCGAGATCGTAGCGGCATTTGTTCTCTCCACTGACCGCATGTTACGCCAGTTCAGAAAGCTCGTCATAGACTACGAAGGAATAAGAAGAAACCTCGAGGCAACGGAGGGACTGTTCCTCGCAGAACCGCTGTACATACTGCTTGCGTCAAATGGAGTGAAAGACGCCCACGAGGTCGTAAAGAACATCACCCTCAGGTCCAGGGAACAAAAGAAGAGCATCTTCGAGCTGGCGCGTTCGCACGAGGCACTGAGAGATATCGTGGATACAGAGCCGTGGAAGGCGTTCGAAAAAAACCCATCCTCCTATACCGGTCGAGCAGAAGAGAGAACGCTTGCCATATGCTCTCTCTGGAAGAAGGAGGTCGGGGAGCTGAAAAAAAGATGCGATCGGTATAGAGAGATCAGCGATGATATCGGCGATGAGATCGCCTAAAAGGAACAGAATTTGCGACATTACAAAAAAGGGATTGTAGTCGATGCGAGACGATGAACCGGATTGTTCCTGCAATATCGGGGGGGGCGGGGGGTCCTGCGGGGCCGAGAGTGAATGTTTGGCCGATGGACCCGAAACCAAAAAAGAAGATGATGAAAGCTCCTGGAACCACATCGACAGCCCGAGAGAAGAGTGCGGTATCATCGGTGCCGCCTCCAAGGACAGGGAGTTCAGCGCGGGCTCGAACATCTACCTCGGACTGTATGCCCTTCAGCACAGGGGACAGGAGAGTGCGGGTATAGCCACGTATAACGACGGGCTCCTCAATATAAGGAGGGGAAACGGGCTCCTCAGGGACGTGTTCAGGCCTGCCGATTTCGAGAGTCTCGGCGGAAACATCGGGATAGGCCACGTACGATATTCCACGACAGGCTCGGGCTACATACAGAACGTTCAGCCTATCATCGCCCGCTACTGGGGAGGTATGATGGCGATCTCCCACAACGGGAACATCGTCAACTCGAAAGAGCTGAAGGATCAGGTGATAGAGCGGGGATCGATCATTCGGTCTAGCTCCGATACGGAGCTCATCCTCCATCTCATCTCCATGCAGTCGGAGCGGGACACAGTCAAGGCGGCCCTGAAGGTCCTGAGACAGATACGAGGTGCGTACTCCATCGTTCTCATCGCGGACGGAAAGCTGTTCGGGATTCGCGATCCCTTCGGGTTCAGGCCCCTCGTCCTCGGGAAACTGCACAATGGTCATGTGATTTCCTCCGAATCGACCGCTCTCGACATCACCGGTGCTGAGTTCGTCAGGGATATCAGACCGGGAGAGATCGTGGTGTCCGACGGCTCCTCTCTCGAGTCCTTCCGGTTCAAGAAGCATGAGAGGAACGCGCTTTGCGTGTTCGAGTACATCTACTTTGCCAGGGCGGACTCCGTGATCGACGGTATAAGCGTATACGAGGTGCGAAAGCGCATGGGAAGGGAACTCGCACGCTCGAACAGTGTGAAGGCTGATGTAGTGATACCTGTCCCGGATTCAGGTGTAACGACAGCGATCGGTTTTTCACGCGAAGCAGGAATTCCATTCGAGATAGGCCTCTTCAAGAATCCCTATGTGGGAAGGACTTTCATTCATCCCGGACCCGACGAACGCGGGATGAGGGTCCGGCTCAAGCTGAATCCGATAAAGAGTGTTCTCAAGGGCAAACGCGTCGCGGTCGTCGATGATTCGATAGTGCGGGGAACCACGAGCAAGCGTATCGTGAAGATGATCCGTGACGCAGGGGCGCGGGAGGTACACATGTACATCAGCTCCCCCCCGATCACCCATCCCTGTTTCTTCGGTATCGATACTTCGGTGAAGAAGACACTCATCGCATCGATGAACTCTGTTGATGATATAAGAAAGTACCTCGGAGTGGATACGCTTACCTACATGACAATCGAAGGCCTCTCAAAGGCGGTGGGGAAGTCTCTCAACGAACTGTGCTACGCATGCTTCAACGGGGACTACCCTGTACCGGTGGCAGAGGACAGTGAAGAGGGGAAGCTGCTTCTCGAGGACTACAGAGTGCTGGAGATGTAGGAGGCGGAATGGGAATCACCTACAGGGATTCGGGAGTAGATATTGAGAAGGGTGACCGGTTCGTCGACCTTATAAGAAAAAAGCTGCGTAGTGATGAACGGCAAAACATAGGCGGCTTCGGCGGCATGTTCGATCTCGGACCGCTCGATGTCCGCCATCCCGTGCTCGTCGCGAGTACGGACGGGGTCGGAACGAAGCTTGTAGTTGCGAAACAGGCGGGTGACTACAGCACTATCGGGATCGACCTCGTTGCCATGTGCGTGAACGACCTGGTATGCACGGGTGCACGTCCGCTCTTCTTTCTCGATTACCTCGCAACCTCAAATCTCGACCTCGAAGAGGCCGGGCAGGTCATAGACGGGATTCTGGAGGGGTGCCGCAGGGCGGGATGCTCTCTTCTCGGGGGTGAGACCGCTGAGATGCCCGGTGTGTACAAGAGAGGTGACTACGAGCTTGCGGGATTTTCGTGCGGGATTGTCGAAAAAGAGAAGATCGTGGATACCGGGCGAATAGAAGAGGGAAACCTCCTTATCGGAATCAGGTCGAGCGGGATTCATTCCAACGGATTCAGTCTCGCGAGGAAGGCGCTTTTTGAAAAGGGTGGCTTCGATCTGCACTATGATCATCCCACTCTCGGACGGTCCATCGCTCAGGAGCTACTCGTGCCTACGCGGATATACGTTAGGACAGTACTCGAGACGCTCTCCATGGTTAACGTCCGCGGCATTGCGCACATCACCGGAGGCGGACTCGAAGGCAATGTGCAGCGCCTCCTGCCCGAAGGGCTCGGTCTGGAGATCCGCTGGGAGTCGCTGGCTCCTCACCCCGTGTTCATGATCATCAAGGAGGCCGGGGGGATCGATGAGGAGGAGATGAGAAGGACGTTCAACCTCGGAGTGGGCCTTGTTTTCGTGGTAGATAAAAAAGTCAGGAGTGAAACAGTAGAGATTTTAAAAAGTCTCGGCGAAGAGCCGGCTTTTTTAGGGACGGTGGTCCACGCCGGGGGGCATGGTTAAGGAAATAAAAATGGCAAAAAAACGGATCGCTTGTTTAATATCAGGCAGGGGATCGAACTTCAAGGCGATACTGGAAGAAACAAACAGGGGCAAAATCAACGGTGAAATTGTGCTTGTAATCTCCGATAATCCGGAAGCTGAGGGACTGCTGTATGCACGTGAGAGCGGTATTCCCCACATGGAGTTTTCGCAATCGGAGGGGGAGTCGAGGTCTCGATATTTTGAGAGGATCTTCCTTCAGCTCGAGGAGTGCGCCGTCGACCTTATATGCCTCGCCGGATTCATGAAAGTGCTCAGCCCGAATATAGTGCGGCGGTACAGAAACAAGATACTGAACATCCACCCTGCGCTTCTTCCCTCTTTTCCGGGAGAGAATGCTCAGGGCCAGGCTGTCGAGTACGGAGTCAAGATATCTGGATGCACCGTGCACTTTGTTGACGAGGGAGTGGATACGGGGCCTATCATCCTACAGGAGGCGGTCGCGGTTCTCGATGGCGATACGGAGGGGGAGCTCTCTGAAAGAATCCTTGAAAAGGAGCACGTGATATACCCTCTCGCCGTGAAGCTCTTCTGCGATGATACTATTGCGGTGGAAGGAAGAACCGTAAGAATACTGAAAAAAACAGATCTTCGTTAAGAGGCCGGGAAACCGCGACCGCCTTCAGGAGGGGGGCAGGTGGTGAAGGCCCTGCTTTGACAGGGAAGCGGCAGCGCCGAACATCTCTCATGTAATAGGGATTTTTTGAGGCGGCCGTATCTTCGCCGGCTGCCATCTTCTTTGCTAAAAAAACTGGGGGCCATAATGAAACTTCCGGAAGCGTACAGTGAGATCAAACTTGCTTCTCTCAAACTCCTGCGCCGGGGCAAGGTGAGAGACATCTTCGACCTCGACGAGCACCTGCTCCTGGTCGCGAGTGACAGGATATCCGCGTTCGACGTGGTGCTTCCGACTACGATCCCGTTCAAGGGCAAGGTGCTGAGCTCGATCTCTTCGTTCTGGTTCGATAAGACTAAGGAAGTTATCAAAAACCACCTCATCACCGACGACGTCGAGGATTACCCGTGCCCGCTCTCGGTACAGGAGAAGGATCTTCTGCGGGGCAGGAGCATGCTGGTGAAGAAGGGTGAGATGGTGGAGGTCGAGTGCGTTGTGCGGGGGTATCTCGACGGGTCGGGGTGGCGGAGCTACAAGGCTACAGGAGATCTCTTCGATATTCCTCTCCCGGCCGGTCTGAAGCAGGGCGATCGTCTTCCGGAGCCTGTGTTTACCCCGACGACGAAGGCCACTACAGGGCACGACGAGAACATCAGCTTTGCGGAGGTGAAGCGCACGGTGGGTGACGATCTGGCCGAGTACCTCAGAAAAATGTCGATGGAGCTCTATCACACAGCCTCAAGCTTCGTGTACGAAAAGGGGCTTATCCTCGCGGACACGAAGTTCGAGTTCACTGTTGTAGGAGACGAGGTTCTGCTCGCAGATGAGGTGTTCACCCCGGATTCATCGCGGTTCTGGGGCAGAGAAACCTACAGGCCTGGAGGACCGCAGCCAAGCTTTGACAAGCAGTTCATCCGTGACTGGCTCGAAAGCCAGGACTGGGATAAGACGCCGCCTGCTCCGCCTCTTCCGCAGGAGGTAGTAGAAAAGTCGGTTGGGAAGTATCTCGAGGTGTATAAAAAGGTGACAGGCCGGGACCTGTCGATTTTATAACAGGAGAGAACGGGTGAAAGCACTCGTTGTGGGCAGCGGAGGCAGGGAGCATGCGATCGCATGTATGATGAAAAAAAGCAGCCTCATAGACAGACTCTACTGGACTCCGGCAAACGGCGGGTGTGAAGGGCTCTGTGAGAACCCCGGTATAGGTTCGGACGATCTGGAATCCATTCTCAGGTTTGCGAAAGAAGAGAGAATGGATATCACGGTGGTGGGGCCCGAGGTGCCCCTCGTTGAAGGGATCGCAGACCTCTTTAAGGAAAACGGCCTTACGGTATTCGGACCTTCAAAGCAGGGCGCCATGATCGAGGGGAGCAAGGCGTTTGCGAAAACCCTGATGGAAAGGAGGGGGATCCCGACCGCCAGGTTCAGGGAGTTCAGCGGCTCTGCTTCGGCCCTGGCTTACTTGAGAAAACAGCGGCCTCCGTATGTGATAAAGGCCGACGGGCTCGCGGCCGGAAAGGGCGTGGTTATTGCAACCACACTGAATGAAGCGGAATCCGCCCTGCAGGACATGTTCGAGAAGAAGGTCTTCGGTGAAAGCGGGACAAAGGTCGTTGTCGAGGAGTATCTCGAGGGAGAGGAGGCGACGGTACTCGCCCTATGCGACGGGAAGAGCCTGGTGCCGCTCATATCCTCTCAGGACCACAAGAGGGCGTACGACGAGGACAGGGGGCCGAACACAGGCGGTATGGGAGCGATCGCGCCGGCTCCTGTGGTGGATGATACTGTAATGGGAAGGGTGATGGAAAATGTCCTCGTCCCACTCGTCGAGGAGTTCAGTTCGCAGGGAATCGATTACAGAGGGGTTATCTATACGGGCCTTATGATAAAAGAACAGCAGCCGTATGTCGTCGAGTTCAACTGCAGGTTCGGCGACCCTGAGGCAGAGGCAGTGTTTCCGCTGCTCCGCTCTGACCTGTGCGAGCTCATCCTGAAAACAGCGAACAGGGAGCTCGAGGGTACAAAAATCAGATGGAGGGAGGGGTACTGCTGCGATGTGGTGCTCACTTCAGGAGGCTACCCTGGGAAGTATGAAAAGGGAAAACCGGTATCCGGAACAGAAAAAGCTGACGTTGAGGACGGTATCTACGTTTTCCATGCTGGGACGAAACATAAGGACGGAAGACTGGTTACAAGCGGCGGCAGGGTGCTGAATGTTGCCGGCACGGGCCCCACACTCACGGCTTCGATAGACAAGGCGTACGGTTTTATAGACAAGATACAGTTCGATAATATGCACTACAGACGCGACATAGGCCACCGCGGCCTGAAGCACACAGACTGATATTTTCACTCGGCGCTGTTTTTCTCAGATCTGTTTCAGGGGAAATCCGTATACAGATCGCCTTGAAAAACCGGATTTCGCGGAGTTATGTGATATTTACTATATAATGTCAGAACAGATATTTGGAGGTATACGAGAACCCCGTAAACTGTCATTATACATATTCAGCCTTTATGAAAGTCATACCTACTGCCGTGCGCCAGCGCCTGGTGTTTTTCACAGACCGAAGAATTCTTACATGAAGTAATTACAATACCCGCTTCACTTTCGGATTTGTTAATCTTTTTGTTTTCCGGGTAGTACTTCCACGTAACTTTTAATCATAGTCTAAAAACCAGACCCCGTCATAGTGCCCGATAAAAGTATCTTCAGGCAATTTCATTCTTATGCCGTATAAGGGCCGTTTCAGATGCACAAACCGTGATACTTCGATATAAATATATGCGAAATTATCATCAATAAATGCGGTTCAGATTCAGAATTACGACAGAGCAGTGACGGTCTTAATGCGGTTTTTTCACAAATTGCATAGCTATTGGCAGCTGTAAAAAATAATGTTTATGGTGAACAAAGCTCTATAAGCCCCATTCCCTCCTATTAGGATTTCCTATTAGGAATGGGGATTGAAGCCCCCGTTCCTTCCTAATTTACGGTTGTAAATGAGGAATGGGGATTAAACCCTTGTTTTTCACAAATCTTTTTATATATCAAGCCCTACACGAAACTTTGGGCAGCGGACGGATGTTTCAAGAAACGGTCACCTCATTCTGAAGTAGGTTTTTATCAGGCGTCGACAGGATGATTTTTGCTTATATTAAAACCGTTGTTTCAAGAGAGGTGTCCGGAATGCAGACTGACTACGCATATATTGATGACAAGGGTAATCTCGTCCTCCCTGTTGAGCTCTCAGAGCGTTACGGGCTTGTGAAAGGATCGAGGGTAAAGCTCAGCGGGCATTCTGACCGTATTATACTGCACAGACCGGTCTCACAGCTCTCACGCGTTTACGTGGAGCCGACAAACATATGCAATCTCCTGTGCAAAATGTGCATGAGGAATGTGTGGGAGGAAGCTCAGGGCAGGATGGAGATGGATACCTTCGAGCGGATACTGGATGGAGTGCGTGCTGTAACGCCGAGACCGTCCCTGTTTTTCGGAGGCATAGGGGAGCCGCTCTCGCACCCGGAAATATTCGAGATGGCACGCAGGGCAAAGGCCGCAGGGGCCGGTGTAGAGCTCATCACCAACGGAACGCTCCTCGACGAGCACAGATCGCTCGAGCTTTTGGAATCCGGAATCGACAGGCTCTGGGTTTCTATAGACGGGGCGACTCCTGAGAGCTATACGGACGTGAGACTCGGCAGCGAGCTCCCAAGGGTCGTGGAAAATTTGAAAACGCTTAGAATTTTGAAGTTTAAGAGGATGAATAAAAAGCCTGATTTGGGGATATCGTTCGTCGCTATGAAACAGAATATAGGCGAGATTCCCCAGGTGATCCAGCTTGCGAGCAGGGTAGGTGCAAAGCACATATCGATCAGCAACATGCTGCCTCACACAAAGGAACAGAGCGGCGATATCCTCTACTCCCGGTCGATGTACGACAGCCCGAAAGGCTGGATCGAGGTCTCCATGACACGCATGGACATGACAAAAGACGCTGCTGACGTTCTCGAAAAGCTCATACGTGGATACTACGGGGCTCAGCTCAAGGGCCTTGAGCTTCTCTGGCCTTCGGACACCTGTCCCTTTTTCGAGAGAGGGAGTCTCAGCGTACGGTTCGACGGAGAGGTAAGTCCCTGTATTCCTCTTCTACACTCGCACAGGAGTTACCTCGAGGACAGAGAGAGAATAAATCATTCCCTGTCCTTCGGGTCTGTACTCGGGCGCACCCTCATGGAGATATGGAACGATGCCGAGTATGTGAAGCTGCGTGAAAGACTTCTCGATTTCGACTTCTCTCCATGCACCCTGTGTAACTCATGTGAGCTCGCCGACTCGAACGAGGAAGACTGCTTCGGGAACGTCTCTCCGGCATGCGGAGGGTGTCTCTGGGCCCAGGGGTTTGTCCGCTGCCCGTAGGACACCTACTTAAGGATCGACATGCCTCCGTCTATGCTGATTGCCTGACCTGTGCACCAGCTGCTTTCGTCAGAGGCGAGATAAAGGGCAATCTCTCCGATATCTTCCGGCTGTCCCGGCCTTTTGAGGGGCGCGGGCTCCATGAGCGCCTTCTGGAGCTCTGGGGTAGGCAGGTCTGTGAAGTACATGTCCGTTTCCACAGGGCCGGGACATACGGCGTTGACTCGTATCCCGTAGGGCGCCAGCTCCACAGCCATCGAGCGGGTCATCGAGATAACCGCACCCTTTGACGCACAGTATGCCACGTGGCCCGGCTCTCCTACGACTCCGGACTTTGACCCCATGTTAACGACGGAACCTCTCTTTTTCTCTATCATGTGCCGGACCACGGCCTGCGAGGGCAGGGTGGTGCCGAGCACGTTTGTCCTGTAGATTCTCATCCAGAGATCCTCAGTTTCTTCGCAGAACGGAGCCCTTTCGTGGATTCCGGCGTTGTTGACGAGCACATCGATCGTACCATGGACCTTTATGACCTCAGATACCATCCATTCGACCTGTTTTTTGTCTGTTACATCGGTGGGCACGAAATCCGCGGTCAGTCCTCTGTCTGCAAGGGTATTGCGGGCAGCCATGCCCCTCTTCTTGTTCTTAGATGCGATGATAACGACGGCTCCCTCCCGGGCCAGCGCACTAGAGATGCCAAACCCGATGCCACGGCTCCCTCCGGTTACGATCGCAACCTTTCCTTCCATGCGGCCACTCATATCTCCTGTCTCCGTAAAATGTTGTATTTGTAAAGATAGTCTAATTTACTCTTGCATGCCAAATAAAACAAGTAATACGGCGGATTTATTATGTATGGATCTGAAGTCGCCCCGGCGGATAGTGTAATATTTTATACAATAACCTCGAATTACCGCTTACCCAAAGGCCTTCAGCCTTTATGGTTCTACAGGAATTTATCAGGATAATATAGAGTAAAAACGCTTGACAAAATAAAAACATATTTTAGAATGATAGTGGGGAGTATTGTTTTTATTATTCCAATGCGCACGAAGAAGGCTTTCGCGGCACAACTCACTTCTGTATATTATATATACGCATAAAGTTACTGCTTACCCTTTTTTGGCCGTTGATTTTACAAAGATTTCTCGAAACAGCATTACTACTGAAAGGAGGTGGATTTTTTCAGCTGAGAATATCATTTAAATCCAACAAAAAGGAGAAAGTGCAATGCGGAAGAAGATAGTAACAATCATGCTCGTTTTTGTTTTTGCGGGTATTGCTGCATTGCTCTTTGCCGGTGGCGAGACAGCAAAGGGAAAGGTCAGCCTCTCATTCTGGAATATGCCCTTTGTAACACAGGAGGTTTCCCCCCAGTACGTAACGAAGTGGGAAGCCGACGTAAAGGTGGTATTACCGGATTATGAGGTTGACAATTTCTATGGACCGGGCAAGTATGCCGATCAGCGGGATAAATTTCTTGTACAGGCAAAGAGCGGGAAACCCGATGTAATCGAAGGGCTGTTGGAGGACCTTGCTGTGTATGTGCAGAAAGGACTCGTCGAGCCGCTCGACGCCTATTTCAATGCATGGGAGGATAAGGACCAGTTTGTCGTGAGCACTCTCGCACCGCTCACGATCAACGGGAAGCTCTATGCAATTGGCTACAACACAAACGCACGGGCGCTCGTTTACAGGAAAGATCTCTTCGCGAAGTACGGCCTGAAGGTTCCTAAGACATGGGAGGATTTCATCCTGACTGCGAGGGAGATAACGAGGAGAACCGATAAGAAGGTGTACGGGCTGTTCCTTTGCACACAGGTCGGAGGGCCCCGGGCCGCACAGGAGTTTATCTCTTGGTACTATCAGGTGAGCGGAAAGAAGCAAATGTTTGATGTCAGCGGGGGTCAAAAGAAATTCAATGGTACGGTTGACCAGCTCGAAATAGTGCTCACGCTCTACGATGAGGCGTTTAAAGGTGAGTACCCTGCCTGCGATCCGGACGAGAGAGGTAATGGGTGGCCGAGCGAGGACCCGGGCTATGTTGCAGGAAGATGGGCTATGGCCCCGATGGGTCCTTGGCTCTGGGGAAGAAGGACTGAGAGCGATACTGCGAAGGTCAATCTCGAGCAGAACACGGCGATTACTTCTCTGCCTTACTACTCAAAGGGAGTCCCTGCAACCTATCTCGAGGTAAAGCCGATTGCGATGAGTGCGTTCTCCGAGCACAAGAATGAGGCGTGGGAGCTCATCAAGTACATCTGCTCCCGAGACAAGATGGGAGAGTGGCTTGCGGACTCGGGCGGAATCCCCGCACGTAAGGATTCTTTGCAGCTCGATGTGTTCACAAAGAGCGATATCGGCTGGTGGATCCAGGGATTTGCAAACGAGCTGCCCAAGTCAGTAGCACAGGCACCGATAAACTGGGGGCCTGTGAGCGAGGCGAACCTGAGAGCAGTGAACTATGTGATCTATGATGAAAAGAGCCCGCGCGAGAGCGCACAGTGGCTGTACGACAAGATCAATGACCTGCTGGACAGAGGAGAGCTCTGATCCAGGGCAAGGGGTAGGGGTATGGATGTGTAGTGTTTCATATTCATGCCCCTTTTTTGAAAGATATAGAATGCTTCAGAGAGGACCGACTCTTTGGGATTCCGGATCAAGAGAGAGAATATCGGCTTTATGCTGATACTCCCCACACTCATCATAATGTCTCTCTTTACAGTTTTCCCGCTCTTTGAGGGTATTCGGATCTCTTTCACGGACAAACATCTTCTCAAAGAAGCGATGAGCTACGTGGGGTTTGATAACTACCGTGGTCTGATCACAGATGAGGTTTTCCTGATATCTCTCAGGCATTCGCTCATTCTCACCGCAGTTGTCGTTTTTTTCCAATTTATCTTCGGTATTATCCTCGCGCTTGCTCTCAAGCAGGACCTTCCCGGGGTCAGGTTCTTTCGAAGCGTGATCATGGCAAGCTGGGTAATTCCTGTTGTAGCCACTGTTGTGATGTTCCAGTTCATGGCCCAGCCCGATTACGGGTATATAAACATCTTCTTTCGCCTCATAGGACTGAAAAAGCTTAACACCTACTGGTTCGGGAACAAGTATGCCGCTCTTCCTGTCATCATTATGCTGCATCTATGGAGGAACATACCATTCTACGCTGTTGCCTTCCTCGCTGCGATGCAGGCCATTCCAAAGGACCTCTATGAAGCTGCAGAGATAGATGGCGCAACCGCCTGGAAGATATTCTTCGCTATAACCCTCCCGGGAATCAGGAATATGATCATAGTCATGGTAACGATACATGTGCTGTGGACGTTCAACAACTTCGATTTTGTGTTCCTTTCCACAGGGGGCGGGCCGGTAAACGCTACAGATATACTCCCTGTGTACGTCTACAGACAGTGCTGGCGGAGCTATACAATGGGCTATGGGGCGAGTATCGGAACAGTCATGCTCGTGATCCTAATGATATATTTTATCGTATACATCAAGATCTACGAGAGAAGCGAAAGGTAGAATATGATCACAAAGCGGAGGAGAAGGGCAATAAGGATTACTTCTACCTACCTGATAATAATAGTAGCGTTCATATTCTTCATCTCCCCCTTGCTCTGGATTATCTACAGCTCTGTGAGGGGGCCGGAAGCTATATTCAGCGGAAAAATGAAAACTCCCCTCAAGAGCTTCACGCTCGAGAGCTATAAGACACTGCTCATGGTCACGGACTTTCCCCGTTATTTTGTAAATTCATTCAAAATTGCACTCTTCGTAACGGTCCTTACCATGATATTC
Source organism: Spirochaetota bacterium (assembly GCA_035527995.1). Taxonomy (GTDB): domain Bacteria; phylum Spirochaetota; class B62-G9; order B62-G9; family DRHN01; genus JAFGTF01. The sequence goes on from DATKZJ010000147.1 coordinate 31,562, forward strand.
TCCATTCTCGGGGCATACGGGTTGAGCAGGTTCCGTGTGAGGGGTAAAAACGTCTATATCATGGGCATCTTTTCAACCCAGATGTTTCCAATCATCCTCATCGTCATTCCAATTTACAACATAATATTCGCAATAGGCCTGCTCGACAAGACGATCGGCGTTGTGCTGGGTCAGATCATACTCGTGCTTCCCTTCTCCGTATGGATGCTTAAGGGCTACTTTGATAATCTTCCTGTCGATATCGAGGATTCCGCCAGAATTGACGGCTGTAACCTCTTTCAGACACTTTTCAGGATCGTTCTACCGATTTCCGCACCCGGGATACTCGTTGCCGCTTTCTACTCCTTTGTTGTTTCCTGGGGTGATTATCTTATCGTTTCTGTAATCGCACAGAGCCAAAGAACTGCCACCCTCCCTCTTGTTCTCCAGAGACTCGGGTCCGCCCTCACCATGAGATGGGACCAAGTCGCGGCAGCGGCCGTTCTGACGATTGTTCCAACGATACTGCTGTTTTCCTTTGTTCAGAAGTGGCTCGTTGAAGGTCTCACCGCAGGTGCGGTAAAAGGGTAGAGGGATCTGAATTTTTAGTAGTGCTGAGCCGGACATCGGGCTTGATCTGCAATCGTATTTTTTCCTCAACTGTAAAATACAAAACTTTCCCGTTTGTACGGTTTATGCTACGTCACAATGTCCTTGGTATCCCGACTTGAGAGAAAAAGGGGTAGGAAGAGGAGCAGGGGCCGACAGAGCATACCCTACTTAGGCACTATCTTCCGAGCCATCCGAATATGTTTGCATAGTGTTTAGTTATTCGATATAGTAAGTGCAACTTTTTTTCGAATATGTATACTATAGCACACTATACAGAAGGATGCACCGTTTTGAAATCCAAGCTCTTGTTTCTATACCTCGGTTTTGCCTTTGCTGTTACATGGACATGCTCGGAGGACTGGGCCCGACAATAACCCCATGGATCGCTCTCGCTTTTTTAGGGCAGAGAAAGCCTTTTCAGCCTTATATAAAAAGCCTGTTTAGATACAGGGTGGGCCTTTTATGGCATATCATTGTGCTTGTGCTTCCGTATATTATACAGCTTGTCTCCTTTGGGGTATCGGCTCTTGTCGACCGCAACGCTTCTTTAAGCGGAAACCTGCAGCCGTGGTATATGATCTTCGCCTATTTTCCATTTATGATAGCAGGCGGGGGTTTAGAGGAATGGGGGTGGAGAGGGATTGCGCTTCCAGAGCTGGAAAAAAGGTACAATGCTGTTGTTTCTACTTTCATTCTCGGGGCAGTATGGTCACTGTGGCACCTTCCTCTTTTTTTCATTCCCGGTGTAGTACAGTACGAGATGAGTCTCATAAGCTTTGCTCTCTCGGTAATGGCCATGTCTTTCATACTGACATGGATATACAACTCGACGTAGAGTGTTCTGCTCTGTGTGTTCTATCATGCCATGTCAAATGCGGCAGAAGCGATGGGTTTCAGGAACTGGCTGGAGAGGACGATTACAGCAGACATCGGGCTTGGAGAACTAATGAGAGTAATGGTCTTATGGGTAGCTGCTGCACTCATCATCCTTCTGTACATGTCAAAGGGTCAGAAGAGAGAGGAAATATTTTAAACCGGAACAAGAGACTGTATGATATTTAATACTTATTCGGTTATTAAGATCTCCAGGGGTTGCACGCGGTCAGATCAGGACGGCATTAGTGCAGTTTTCTCATAGATGGCTATGCAATCAGATTGCATAGCCATTAGCAGCTGTAAAAAATAATATCTGCATATCCACAAAGCTTAAGCTGCCAGTTCTAAAGGTATATTTGGAGCAGATCTCCCAATAATCTTCCAGTACGGTGTTGCCTTGTATACGATTGCCTGTTCCAATAATCTATAAAACACTTTCCCTCTCGATTTCGTTTTTCTCCTGTTAAATCGAAACACAAACTCATCAAGATATACCTGCAGATGTTTATTGTTTACTAATCCCTGGTGTGTACCAAGTGTCCATCTCTTAAATTGTGATATAACCAGATGTATT
>DATKZJ010000148.1:0-4819 GCA_035527995.1 Spirochaetota bacterium
GGAATCTCGGCCATCTCGTATCCCTTTTGAGACATCATCTTGAAAACTGACTCGAGGTCCCTGTCAAGAAAATTAGCGGTGAACATCCCTATCTTCATGTTTTCCTCCTCGATAAGGGCCAGCAGGGAAAGCAGGTGGCCCTTCGGTTCATTATTTTTTCATCGGCTCGATGAGCTCTAGAATTTCGTTATCGGGACCGCGGAAGTACACATATCCGTATCCGGCAAGATTTTCGCCTCCCTCGCCGATGATATCAGGATCACGGTGGAACCGTATCCCTTTCGCCTTCAGCTCCTCATAGACCTTGTTGATGTCATCGACAGAAAAAGCGATATGCATGTTTGAAATGTCGCACGGTCTTCGGTCGTACGGTTTGCCCTTGGGCTCAATGTATTGGATCAGCTCGATTATGGTATTCCCGGCTGAGAGCATGATAAGGTGCTGTTTAGGTTCTGTTCCCTGAAGATCCATCATTACCGGATCTGCATCGTACTTCAGATTAGTCATCTCCTCCATTCCAAGAGTATCTCTGTAAAATGCAAGGGACCTCTCCATATCGGAAACGATTACACATGTGTGATGGACACCATTGATGATCATTGAAATACCCCCTTCAAGATACATTTTATAAGATGTAAGCCTGTGTACTGTTCGTGCAGATGGTCCTCGGTTTCTGTTACTAATAGCATGATTTCTACGAACTGCGGGAGTTCGAACTACGGGCCTTACATCGTTAGCGCTTCTGTTTGAAGTAGAGCGAGACACTGACGATGACGACCAGACCTTCGGCGATCCACTGCCAGTATGCAGTTACATCGAGCATGTTCAGGGCGTTCGATAGTATGATAAAAATAAATATTCCTCCGAGAGTACCACCGACACCGCCAACTCCGCCGGTAAGTCTCGTTCCACCGATCAGTACAGGGACGATGGAATCGAGCATGTAGCGTTCACCAACGAGCGGATCACCCATTCCCATCCTCGATGCAAGCATGATACCGGTGAGGCTCGCCGAGAAGCTGCAGATCATGTATACGATTACCTTTACTCTACTCGTCTTTATGCCGGACAGCCGGGCAACCTCCTCGTTTCCTCCTGTAGCATACACATAGCGTCCGAAAGCGGTAAGCTTGAGAAATACTATTGCAATAGCGGCAACAAACGCGAAGAGCAGGAAGGGAAACGGGATCCTCACATTTTTCAACAGGACGTTTCCCCATGCCAAGTAATCGAACATAATAGGAACGGACCCTGTGGGAGCCTTTGTATAGAGAAGAATGCCGCCCTGGACGACGGACATCATTCCGAGGGTAACAATAAGCGGGTGGACTCCTGTTCTGCTTATGATCGTACCGTTTATGAATCCTATGAGCAGGGCCAGCCCGATAACGAGGACGAGCACGGGAAATACGAGGTTTTCCTGCCCCTCTATAAGGCCCGTTGTCAAGACAGAAGCCATGCTGACTACCGAGCCTATCGACAGGTCGATTCCTGCCGACAGAATAGAGAATGTCTGGCCTATGCTGACAAAACCGAGAGGAGCCGCCTGCCGGAGTAGATTCTCAAAGTTTCGAAAGCTGAGGAATACATCAGAGAGCAGACTGGTCGTAAGGATGAGAACTGCGAGAATGATATAGACAATAAGCACCGCAGAATGACGTTTTACAAATCCTGAACGCATATATCTTACTCCTCCGCTTTGGTATTACCGCGTTCCTGACCGGTGGCCATCATCAGTACACCCTCTTCGGTTGCTTCATCCGGGGATATCTCCCCCATTATCTCTCCGTCATGCATGACGAGAATCCGGTCGCTCATTCCGATTATTTCATGCAGCTCTGAGGATATCATGATGATTGCAGTCCCCCCATCGGCGAGGCCCCGCATGAGGGTGTACATCTCTCCCTTTGCCCCAACGTCGATCCCACGTGTCGGCTCGTCGAGGACAAGGATGCTTGGGTTGATATTGATCCATTTTCCCAGGATAACCTTCTGCTGGTTGCCTCCGCTGAGATATCGTACCTCCTGTTCGATACTGGGAGTGATGATATTGAACTGCTCGGCACACTTCCTGCCGATCTCTTTCTCATGACGGTCGTTAACAATGAACCATTTCTTAACACGGTCGAGAATGGAGAGGGTTAGGTTTTTCCTAACAGAGAGGGAGTGGACGAGCCCGTCGAACGCCCTGTTCTCAGTAACGAATCCTATGCCGCTTTTAATTGAATTTTTCGGGGACCCCTTTTTTATTTTCTTCCCATTCAGTGTAATCTCCCCGCTGTCGAGGGGATCCGCTCCAAAAATGGCCCGTGCCACCTCGGTTCTTCCTGCGCCAACGAGACCCGCGATTCCGAGAATTTCTCCGCTGTACACCTCGAATGAGACGTTTTTGAGAATGCGGTGTCTCGTAACGTTCTTCAGGGAGAGGACCTCCTTTTTACCTGTACCTTTTCTCCTGCCGGGAAAAGCTTCGGAGAGGTTTCTCCCCACCATCATCCTGACGATCGTCGCTTTGTCGGTATCGGAGGTGCTGACCGTGTCTACCAGCTTTCCATCCTTGAGGACTGTAGCACGATCGGCTATCTCGAAGATCTCGTCGATCCGGTGTGAGATGTAGATTATGGTCTTTCCGTTCTCCTTAAGGGTCCTGATGATACGAAACAGGGATTCGAGCTCCTTCCCGGATACAACAGCGGACGGCTCGTCCATCATGATGATGTCGGCGTTGAGCGAGAGGGCTTTCGCTATCTCCACCATCTGCTGCTGGGCAACACCGAGATCCGCAACCCTCAACTCGAGGTTGATCTCGACTCCGAGGTCCTCCAGAAGAGATTGTGCCCTTTTTATGAGGTTCGGTCTATCGATGAAGCCCATTCTCTTAAGAGGCTCGCGACCGAGGAATATGTTTTCGGAAACGGTGAGATCAGGAATGAGGTTGAATTCCTGATAGATTATGCTTATTCCGTGTTTCTGAGCCTCTCGCGGTGAATGAAACGAGTACTCTTTTCCTTTGAGCAGGATTTTACCGTTATCCGGCCGGTACGCACCAGCAAGGATCTTCATCAGTGTGGATTTTCCGGCCCCGTTCTCTCCGACTATGGCGTGGACTTTCCCCTCACTGGCATTGAAGTCAACCCTGTCGAGTGCAAGCACACCGGGAAATGATTTTGATATACCCTGCATCTCAACAATATTCTCACCCATTTGTATTTCTATCCTCGCCTAAAGAGTAGGGAAGGGCTAAGAGTCCTGAAAGGACCCCAGCCCCTTCCCCAGATTATCCTCTCATTAATAAGGCAGCCAGTTTGCTGGAAGCGTATTGATCCACGCCTCATCCGGCCAATCCTTATGTACCATCTTGCTCCAAGGCATATCGGACTTTATGTTTTCAGTGTCCTTTGTGCATATGATGGTCCTGGGAACTTCATAGATAAACGGTACTGCTTCGCCCTTGAGGGTCTTTATCGCTATCTCAACAGCAGACGTTCCCATAGATACAGGAAAGTCGATGCTCATGGCGGGGAATCCCCACTCCTGTGCACGGACGATGAATGCGTTAAGGTGATCGCCGGTGATGGGGATCTTTATTCCGGCTTCCTTGCATGCCTCCATTGCGCCCGACGTCTGTAGCCCATCGCCATGTACACCCTGGATTTTTCTTCCATGGGTCTGGATGAGGGCGCTCATTATCCGCTTGCCCTCGGAAGGAGACCAGTTTGCGTACTGGAAGTCAAGCACCTTGATGCCTGGGAATGCAGTGAGCACCTCGCGTCCTCCGCCGGCCCGCTCCTCTGCAGGTCCTGAGCCCGCGACACCACCGAGCATGACGATATTTCCACGACCGCCCAGCATCTCGCAGAGCCAGAGCATCTGGGCCCTTCCCTGTGCATAGTTGCTCGACGTGACAAAGGAGACAAAGTTGTCGCTCGTTACCCTTCTGTCCACACAGACAACTGGGATCCCCCTCCTCATAGTACGGGTGACAATGGGGTCGAGCGCTGCCATCGTTGCGGCACTGATGATAAGAACATCGACCCCTTTAGCGAGCAGATCTTCAACGTCACTTACCTGCTTGTCCGCCTTGTCGTTTGCATCGGTTACGTAAAGCTTCTTGACATCAGCCTTGTACAGGTCTTGAGCCCCATACTCGACCTGCTTGGCAAAGTAAACTCTCCACGAGTTAGAGATCGAAGCGTTGCTGAATCCAACGGTGTAGGGTCCCCTCTTTTTGTACTTCGAGGTATCCGTCATCTTCTGCGCGACCGAGTTATAGAGCCACGATCTCGGGAACGGTTTCGCCCAGGCTATTGGAGCGAGTACCATGATTGTGAGCAGAAAAACAGCTGCCACAATGATTGTTACTGTTTTCTTCATGACTTGCGCCTCCTTGTTAAAGTTGGATAAAATTTTTTTTTGTTTCTACTCCGTGCTTGATCCGCTCTCTTTTCTACTTCACCTCCTTTTCGAAATATTTCAGGCTTTTCCCCTTCGGAATGATGCATAGAACGATGTCGCAAGGATGATTACGACACCTTTCAGGACGTACTGCATCTGGACCGGCATACCGACGAGTAAAACTATATTGTAAAGCATCATGACGATAAGAACACCGACAATTGTTCCTAAAACTCCGCCCCTCCCTCCTTCAAAGGTTGTGCCTCCCATTACAACGGCTGCTATGGAGTCCATCTCGTAGCCCTTTCCGACCCAGTTGTCCGCAATACCGATCCATCCTGCAAGATACAGTCCTGCGATAGAGGCCATAACGCCGGATATCATGTACACTGCTATTTTGATAAGATCTATGTTGTACCCGCAG
>DATKZJ010000149.1:0-4342 GCA_035527995.1 Spirochaetota bacterium
TAGGCCAGAACCGCATGTCCGAGATTGTGAATATAGAGCTTTCTGTCTACCCAGGCCTTCATGAGTGATTTCGGCTTCAGTCCCGGTATCACGGGAACCTCGTTTTTGAAGCCGTTTCTGTCTACTATAAGGGTATTGTACCGCTCCGCATACACGAGAAGAGGGTCTTTCTCCCGTTCCTCCGCGCTCATCAAAGGAACCATCTTCCCGATGGAGGTCTCCACGAATCCGGCTGCGGAGTCTATCGGGAAGCCTTCGGGAAGGTGCTCTGCCACCGTATCTCTGAAGAAGAGGGCCGCATCCTTCATATTTTCACAGAGAATGATGTCGACAGCTCTTTCAGGGCTGCTTTCGTGCCGTCTTATGATTCCCCGGGCAATCGGTGCCGCTATCATAGTGAGCGCCGATTTGCCGACCGCCGTTGAGAGAAGGTCCGCGCCCGCAATCTCTTCCGATACGCGTTCCAGGTCATCGGCGTGAACGCCCCGCACGTTCCGCACGACTATGACGCCGCCCTCTTTGTCCTTCACCACGACTCTGTACTGCTTTCTTCGGTTGAGCTCGTCGATAATCCTCCTATCGACATCGACAAACACGACCTCCCAGCCGGCCCTTGAAAAGAGCTGGCCTATAAAGGACCTCCCTATCCTTCCGGCGCCGAAATGTACGAGTTTCATAGCCCTCTCAGACCCCATAGAACTCAAAAGGGAAGAATGGAAAGATATGTTCACCTTGAATAATACGAGAGACTTACGACTGGAGCATCTCCCTGGCCGATTTCACGATCTTACCCGCGTTAGGGATGTTCTCCTGCTCAAGAGGCTGCGCCATCGGAGGCGGCACCTCATGCGCCGATACGAGTTTGAGAGGTGCCTTGAGGTGATCGAACGCGCTCTCCTGAACCACCCTGATGATGTGCTCGGCATAGCTTCCGCGACCCGGAGCCTGGACGACAACCAGACCCCTTCCCGTTTTCTGAATAGAGCTGACAATCAGCTCGACATCGAGGGGTACCAGGGTCCGCGGATCGATTATCTCGACCTTCACTCCATCCTCTTTTTCAAGAATCTCGGCAGCCTCTATGCATGCCTTCAGCTGGTGTGAGTACGATACAAGAGTGATATCGGTCCCCTCTCTTCTTACTGTTCCCTTGCCGAGAGGTATCGTGTACTCCTCCTCCGGAACAACATCCTTCTCTACGTACAGGTGCTGATGCTCTATGAAGAACACAGGGTTATCGTCCCGTATCGCTGTTTTTAGAAGCCCCTTGACGTCATAGGCCGAGAAGGGCGCGACCACCTTCAACCCGGGAAACTGAGCTGGGAACGCTTCGAGGCTCTGCGAGTGCTGCCCCGCGTATCCCTTCCCCCCCCCGATCGTTGTCCGGATCACGAGCGGGATGTTTGCCTTCCCTCCGAACATATACTTCGTTTTTGCCACCTGGTTGCCAAGCTGATCACCTGCCATGAGAACGAAGTCGATATACATGATCTCGACGACCGGACGCAGGCCGGTCATGGAAGCACCGAGACCCGTGCCGATGATCGCCGCCTCGGATATCGGTGAATTAAACACCCTTCTTCTCCCGAATATGTCGTACAACCCCACCGTAGCCTGAAACGCTCCCCCATACTCCGCCACGTCTTCACCGTAGAGGACGACCCTGCTGTCCCTTTGCATCTCTTCCATCAACGCCTCTATCACCGCATGACGGTACAGGATCCTCCCCGATGAATCGCGCTTGAACTGCTTCGGCTCTTTGTTGAAGCTCACCGTCTTGTACTTGTCGCCCACGTCTTCGCTCGTCGTACCTGAGAACAGGCCGGCGTAAATGTCTGAGGGGTCCGGGTCCGTTGCCTTTGCCGCCCGCTTAGCGACCTCCTCTGTCCTCTGCGTGATCCTGTTTGTGAGGTCCTCTATCTCTGATTCTGTAGAGATGCCGTTCTCAACGAGCTCCCTGGAGAAGAGGAGTATCGGGTCGCAATCGAGCCATTCCTTTTCCTCCTCAGGCACCCTGTACGTTACCCTTTTGTCGCTGAGAGAGTGCCCGTAGTACCGGTATGTCTTGAACTCGAGCAGTACCGGGCCTTTTCCGCTCCTGCACAGCCCGCATGCCTCGTCCACGGCATCGAGCACAGAGAGAACGTGCATGCCGCTCTCCGTCCTTGCGTGCATATTCTCCTCGTTGTACGCAGCCCCTCTTCTCGAGAGGTGACTCAATCCCGTGACCTCTCCCAGCTGCTGCCCGGACATGCCGTACTGGTTGTTCTCGAAAATGTATATCACGGGGAAGCCTTCCTCGAACTGCGGCATTGCAGCGAAGTTCATCGATTCACCGCAGATGCCGTTGTTCACAGCCCCGTCGCCTACCATGCAGGCGACGACCCTCTCCTGGTCCAGGAGCAGAGAGCTGAGTCCTGCGCCTGTTGCAATGGCCATGCTCCCGCCGACAATTGCATTCGCACCGAGGTGCCCGGAGTGGAAGTCCGCGATATGCATACTTCCTCCCCTTCCCCTGCAGTAGCCCTCCTCCTTCCCGAGAAGTTCGGCCATCGTTTTATAGAGGTGAAGCTCCACCGCCTCGTCGAGCAGCTCTTCATCCGAGCCTCTGCTCTCCTTCTTGTCAAGGAACTCGAGAAGTTCTTTTCTGCTCATGGAGTAAAGCCTGAAGAGGACCTTGCAGATGGAATGTCCGTGCCCGCGGTGGGTGGAGGTGATATAGTCATCCGGATTGAGAGCCGCCATGACTCCGGCCGCGACAGCCTCCTGGCCTATGGAGAGGTGGGTCGCCCCGATGAACTTAAAACCGTCATACGGAACGAACCTCCCGCTTTTCAGCCGGATTATCATCTCCTCGAACATCCTCACATAGAGCATCGCTTCGAACAATCTAATCGCCTTCTTCTCCGACATTCCAGCTTTCAGGCTGTTCTTAAGCGTTGTATTGTATTGAAAGAGCGGGATATCTTTGAATGAAATATTTCCCTGTGTAAAGTTTGGAAGTACAACGATTTCTTTCATAACGGCCCCTTTGTATCTCTGTAGTCTATTTGCAGATACACTATTACTAAAGTTTACATAAGTCAAGGTTATATTGTGATATTTGTTGACTATTTGTTATATTATGTTAAAATATAACGAATATGATGATTGCAGAAAAGAGAAGACAGGAAATCCTTAAGCTTATCGAAAAACACGGAGCGATACGGATATCCAACCTCGGGAAGACGTTCAACGTCACCGACATGACAATACGGCGTGACATAGACTACCTGTCGAATAAAGGTCTCGTAAACAGGGTTCACGGCGGAGCGGTGTCCGACAGAGAGGGCAACCTGCAGCTCGCCACGACCTTTCTCAAGAGAAACCAGGAGAACAGGCCTGAAAAGGAACGAATAGCAAATAAGGCCCAGAGCTATGTCTCGGAGAACTCCACTATTATTATAGACGGAGGGTCCACCAACGAATTCTTTGCCAGGGCGTTGGACCCGAATATTAATCTTAAGATTATCACCCACGCTCTGAACATCGCCTGGATACTTTCAGAAAACGAGAACTACGAGCTTTTTGTTCCCGGCGGAAGGCTCAACAGGCTGACGATGACCTTTTCCGGAAGGGAAGTCGAGACCATGTACGAAGAGATAAACGCGGACATTCTCTTCATATGCGCATCAGGCCTCTCCATCGAAAAGGGGCTCACGGACCCTATGTGGCTCGATACCTCCATAAAAAAGGCAATGATAGGATCGAGCAGCCGGGTGATACTTCTTATCGATTCACATAAGTTCGATCTCATCTCTTCGAGAACATTCGCAGATCTGAAGGATATAGATGTCGTAATCACAGACAGCAATCTCGATCAAGAGCTAAATGACAAGTACCTCGCTGCCGGCGTAAAACTGGTCGTTGCCTGAGGCACCCTCATACTTTTTTAGTTTACTTTTAAATCTTCTTTTATTACATTTCCTATGCGAGACTTCTTATAAACCGGGGAACTATTATGGTAGCAACCGGGAAAGTACCGCGAATCGTCGTTTTCTCTACTCCTCATTGCGGCTGGTGCACGAAATTAAAGAAGTACCTGAAAGAGAACCAGTTTCGCTTTAGGGACGTTGATATATCGAGGGATGAAAAGGCTGCCCTGGACGTGGTTCGAAGGACAGGCCAGACCGGAGTGCCCGTCATACTGATAAACAACAAACCTATCGTAGGGTTCAACAGGAAGGAAATCGACAGGTTACTCGATATAAAGCATTAGGCGGCGATCTATTTACCGAAATCAATAAATGTACTATAAGAGTAGGAGGAACTACATGAAACTCAAGGTTATCGATGACAAAGT
>DATKZJ010000150.1:0-8728 GCA_035527995.1 Spirochaetota bacterium
ATATTGCAAGCTTGATTATGTAGTACGATCTCGTTTCTCCGAGCACTGTTTTGTCTTCAATGCTCGAGATCATTCCGACGCCGTGAAGAGGATAGACTACGTTTGTACCAACCTTATACATACCTTGTACTCTACCCCTCCAACCTTTTTCATTTCCCACTATAATAATACTCTATTTTGACAATTAAGTCAATGCGATATAATTTATTGCTTGACAATGACTTAAGAAACAGCTTATTTTGAAGGTTTTTTCTTGTCCTATCGCTTCTAAAGGGTAAAATTAAAATAAGCTTCAGCGATCACACAGATGTGTAACTATTCGAAAGTGGGGGGGCGATGAAAACTCTGATAGCTGTTATCGGATCTTCCGAGGCAGACAGCAAAGCACTCGAGATCGCATTCGACGCCGGAAAACAGATCATGAAGGCCGGTTTTTCTCTCATCTGCGGGGGCCTCTCAGGTATAATGGAGGCGGCATGCAGGGGTGCCGAGAGCGCCGCAGGCCCGGACTCCGGAAGGATTATTGGAATACTCCCGGGCGCATCGAAGCGGGACGCAAACAAGTGGGTCGATATCGTTATTCCGACAGGCGTCGGTTTCTCCCGAAACTTCATCATCGCCTGTGCCTGCGACGGTGCCATCGCTATCTCCGGAGGCAGCGGGACCCTGAGTGAGCTCTCCATGGCGTGGCAGTACGGAAAACCGATCGTCGTGATCCGGGGCATAGAGGGCATATCAGCCGAGTTTGCCGGCCGCTCGCTCGATACGAGGAGAGAAGACCGGATTCTCGGTGCGGAAAATGCCGTCGAAGCGGTGGACATCCTGAGACGCCGGCTTCAGGAATGATCTTTCAAACGATCGGGGAAAATATGACCAGCATCGGAAAAAAGCTGCTTTTTTCTCTCCTTCTATCGATAATGCTCGGACTGACAACGATGACTGCGGCAGGGGCCGACGAGAAAAAAGAGGTCTCCATAGACGCCGCCCTTTCGGGTGGCGTGCGACTTCTCGATCTCGAGGGAGAGACGTACAGCCTCAAGGCAGTCCCTTTTTTCGGCTTCTCCATAGTTCCGCGTGTAGAGCTCATACATCGGTTCTTTTTTTCTTTAGAGGTGTCTCTTTCCTATACGTTGAGATCGGACTACAAGGGCTACTACTACTACGACTCGTTCGGAACCATCGGCCTAATACCTGAGCTCGGCCTCCTATTTCCGGGAGGAGTCGTCGACTATGCGATCTTCATAGGAGGCGGTATTTTCCACTCCTTCTCTGAGTACGATACAGCCTCCCGGCCTGCCGTAGCAGCCAGAGCCGGAATAGAGTTCAAAGAGGGATTCGTAAGAGGAATCTATATCTCATACAGCCACGTCTTTGACGAAGCTTTTCAATCCTATGAGAGTATCAAACTTTTTGCGACTACTCCTCTTCTCCTCAGATCGAACGTAAGGAATGATATCAAATGATAAAAATTCTGACATTCCTCTGTGCAGCTCTTCTGTTTCTCGCAGGATGCTCGCTCCTCGGCACAGGGGATGGCACGGCGTTCCATGCGCTCATAGTAGGCATTGATATGTACATCGATGATAATGTCCCCGACCTCAAATGGTGTGTGAGCGACGCGAACGGCATGCGCCAGGCTCTTCTGCAGCACGGGTGGAAGGATGAAGAGATCACCCTGCTCCTCAACGGCGAGGCGACAAAAGACAGGATCCTCTCTGAGGTACAGTCGATTGCAGAAAGGTGCGGCGCAGGCGACTACATACTCATATACTATTCAGGGCACGGCACATATATCTCAGACTCGGGCGGAGACGAGAGCGACGGCAGCGATGAGGCAATAGTACCGGTCGATTTTGATTTCGATAACATCTCCACGCTCCTCCTTGACGACGAGCTCGGTACTGCCGTATCCCGGTGCAGGACCGAAAAGGGCGTTTTCATATTCGACTCCTGCAACAGCGGAGGGTTCATTGCATCCTCTCTTGCAGAAGGAAGCGGTATGCGGTCAAGGTACATTGATACGGCAGGAACAAGGGGAACCGGTTCGAGCGGTGACCTCGATATCGTGAACATCCCGGTACTGGCCGCCTCAGGGGAGGATGAGGACTCCTTTGAATATGACAATTTGCAGCACGGGGCCTTTACCTACTTTCTGATCGACGGCCTCTCCGACCTCACGGCGGATAAAAACGCCGACGGCTATATATCGATAAGAGAACTTTTCCATTATGCCGAAATTCAAACAGAGTACTATACTATACATTATCAGCACCCCCAGTTGAGGTTTTCCAGGGAGTTTCTGGACATCCTCATAACACGGTAGGAGGGAGTAAAAGCCGATGAACGAAAAGAGCTATCTCGGGAGATTCTTTGAGGGTCTCTTTTTTATCCTCATAATACTTGTGATACTACAGACCTATGCGGAAGAGTTATTTGCCTTCATGAACTACAGGGTGGACTGGAGGAAGATACTCCTCCTCGCAGGTTTCGGGTTCGACCTCGTGTTCACTGTAGAGTTTATAGTCCGCCTCGGCCGTGCACGCGCGAGGGGAGGGGCCGGGACCTATCTCGTGAGGGAGTTCGGGTTCGTAGACCTCTTGAGCTCCATTCCGCTTCTGCTTTTTGTGTCCGGACCTCTTGTATACACGACCTACTTTTCAGGCTCTGTAGGGTTCTTTGCCCCCTTGGGCGCCCTCAGCTTCCTCAAAGCGTTAAAGGCCATCAGGGCGGTGCGGATCCTCCGTTTCCTGAGGACCCTGAAGCTCTTCGGCAAGACAAAAGCACGCTATAACATGACTTCACGCTATGTGGCGCGTGTTCTTGTTATTGTAATCTCTGTCATGATCCTGGCTCTCATCGGATTTTCGTTCGTGGACAGCGGGAACGTGATACAATCGAGAGCCCTGGAAGCGGAGAAGATTGTCGAGAACTATATCAGAGGCGAGGACAGCCCCAGGTTCGACCTCATCATGTCTGGAACGGATTCTGTGCTGTTCGTAGAGCAAGGGGCTCAGGTTCTCTATGCGAGCATCGACATAGAACAGTTCGATTCCCATTTCCTCTCCGATGATTTCTTTACGAGCTCGCTCGGCGGGTATGAGATAACATTCAGTACAAAAGACCGAACAAAGCTGCAGGCCTTTATCAATCTCCTCGTATACTCGATGATTGTTGCGGTGATCGTCGCGGTGGCGACCCTCTTCAGAAGGTTTTTCAATCGACATGTCTCAAGCAGCGTGGGAGTAATGCTGAAAGGGTTCAAGTCCGAGACGTATTCAACCCCTGTAAGGGTACGGAAACAGGCATCAGACCTCGAGATCTACGATCTCGCAGAACAGTATAATAAAAAATGGCTGCCTGTAAAACGCAGGATAGTTGAGATCAAAAGGAGCAAGATGTAGATCAGAATGTCATACAACCTCAAGGCACCGTCTTCAGAGCTCGAAATCGAGCGGCCAGATCCGGACCAGCTCTATCAGCTCCTCTACAGCTCCGCGAAGCAGGACTACAAACGGGTAAAGGCGAGAGTCCTTGCGAGGAGATCTCTTATCCTCTTCATCGCGATCCTCTCCGTAGTAGGAACCTTCTCTATCGTGTTCTATCCGACATTCCTGAAGACCCGCATGGAAACGATGCAGAACGAGATCTTCGAATACCGCAGCAACATACAGAGTCTCCACACAAAGATAGACGAGCTCTCAAATCAAGGGCTCGAGTATGAGGGCCAGATAAGGGCTTACGAGGACATGATCGGTAAGCTCAAAGTGGAGGATAGCCGTATCGTCGATTTCGACCTTACAGATGAGGTCCAAAGAAGCTCCCGGAAGATCGACTCGATCTATACCCAATACAGGAATATCACGAGAGGCGACACGGGCTTCAGGGAGACGGCACTCACCTTCGATCTCGGCACGGGCGACGATCTTCCGGTTATCTACTCGATATTAAAGAGGTTTTCTTTAAGAGCGACCGTATTTATATCAAACGAGATGCCAGCCGACCGACACGGTGCTCTCTTCAGCCCACGGAACCTCAATTATATCGGAAAACTGGGTGAGATCGGATGCGAATTCGGCAACCATACCTGGTCTCACTATAACCTTAAACGTTCTCTGTATGAAACTTCAAAACGAAGCAGGTTGAGCTTTACCTATCTTTCGAACGATGTAATCGACGAGATCAACATAAAGCGTGAGCTGAAGGCGGTCGAGGACAGGGTATACAGAGAGACCGGGATCGTACTTTCACCGCTCTGGAGGGCCCCATACGGAGAGATCGACGAAAGGGTCCTCAAGGCGGCCGCAGCGTGCGGGTACCCCGTTCATGTCTTCTGGTCTGCAAACCGGATGGGCCCGCTCGACTTCTACGATTACGTAACAAAACGGTATCTGTGGACGAGAGACAAGGACACAGGCAAGTACGGCAGAGAGAAGAATCCCTACTACTACAGTTCGCAGGAGATGCTTGCACGGATGAAAGAGTGGGAGCTCGCCGATCCCAATGGACTCAACGGAACGATAGCGATTGCACATCTCGGCACATCGAGAAAGTCCGACAGGATGAGCCTCATACTGCCGGAATATATCTCCCACTTCAGGAACAGGGGATACCGTTTTGTACTCGCCTCAGAGATCATCAACGGCAGGAAAGATTAACCCCCATTTCTCCCACAGAAATGGGGGTTTTAGCGCTTTTCTCACTGTAAATATTATTTTTACAGCTGCCAAGTCATCATCTAAATCTATTGCTATGCAATCTGATTTCTATGAAATCTATGAGAAAACCGCATTAAAGCCCCGTCGTAATGCGTGATATGGACTAATGAGGTTCATCACCGGACGGGAAGATTAAAGCTCCCGTCAGGCAGCACAAATCCTAAAGTTTTTTATCAGGATGATGACTGAGATTTCTGCGCCGGTTTTATATGCCAGAAGAAACCTAGCCCCCATTCCTTATGAGCAATCGTAATAGGAAGGTCAATACCCATTCCTTTACGAAGGAATGGGTATTTATGCGCTTTGTTCACCGTAAACTTTATTTTTTACAGATGCAAAATCATCATTTAAAACCCTTGCTATGCAATTGTTTAGAAAACCACACTAAAAAGTTTATGGTCGGCTTTCTTTCTGACTCACCCCCCAAAAAGCCGCCCTCTCCACCTCTTTTACCGGAAAGCCGGGGCCTGCAGGCGCCTCCGCTCAAATTCCCCTGTATGCAGATGAATGCGAAACCCTTCCATAAACAGGGTCACCCTGCTTGACAGGCTCACCCTGCTAACAGGGTGAGCTGTCTACGATTCTATATGCCGCCGCTGAAGTAGAAGAGGATCGAAGCAATGGTCTTTGCATCGATGATTTCTCCATTCTTTATCATCCTCAAGAGCCGCTTTTTTTCAAATTTCCCAATTAGAAGGTCCTCCTGTTCGTGGGGGGTTCCCCCCACTCTCCCCATCGAACTCCCTTTCGGAATCGAAGCGAAGAAAAGGTGAAACTTTTCATCGATTGCGCCAGGCGAAAGGAAAAAAGATAAAAGATACCGCAGGCTTTCCGGGGCTACTCCGATCTCCTCGATAAGCTCGCGACGTGCAGCCTGTTCACGGTCCTCCCCGTCATCGAGCATGCCGGCGGGTATCTCCCAGAGGTAGCCGTCACCGCCTTTGCCGCACGCAGGATACCGAAACTGCCTCACGAGAACGACCTCTCCCCCGTCATCGCATACCGGGAGGATACCGACGGAGTCACCCCTTCGCACCACGTACCTCGCCACCTCTTCCCCCATACGACCGTCCCACCTCTCCCAAGCAACAAGCGCCTTCTCGACTCGAAAGAACTCACTGAAGATGACTGTCGATTCTCCTACTCGGTACTCCACCCTGCTCTCCTCCTGTTTTGTTTTTTTCTATCTTTTTCTCGAGCCTCCTGATTCTTTTCTCCAGAGCCAATATATCGCTGCACACGGCACCTCTTTTGTCAGGATAGAAGACACCGCTCCTGAGAAGGCGCTCCTGCGCCTTTACGGCAATTGAGAGAGCGGCCTTGTAATCCTTCAGTGCATGCTCGTAAATCTTGGCGATCTCCGTACAGAGAAACACATAATCCCCGACCGCTTTTACCTTTCTCACGGCCCTGCTGAAATGGTCCAGCGCATTACTGTATGAGCGCTCCCTCTTGTAAAAAAGCCCGAGTCTTTTAGCCGCCTCTGCGTCGTCAGGACGGGAGACAAGAACCCTCCTCGCCTCCTCGACGAAACCCGACCGGAAGAGCATGTCCGAAAGTGTTATATGGTTGAATGCCAGACTGCCGCCCCCCGGCCCCATCCCCTCATGAACCGTATCTACCTGCCGCAGCAGCAGCGCCAGAAGTGAGAGAAGGTCGTTTTTGTTGTGGATAAAAACAGTGTAGAGATCGTCTCCCGCATGACCTTCTCTGAGGTAGCTGGAGTAGACATCGGGTATTCTCTCACCGGGGATGTCGATCCCGCGCCTGAACCCGAGAACTGCGCGCTCCACGGTCCCCAGTGTAAAGTCAGGATAAAAACCTTTCCACAGTCTTCTCGAAGGGTAGAGGAGATCGAGGTGAACCCGCTGTTTTTCATCCAGATCGAGACCGTTAAGGATGTATCGGTTACGCATCACGTTGTAGTCGAAGCTCTTTCCGTTATAGGAAGCGAGCACGTCATCGCCGCCGAGCTTTTCTTTCACCCTCCTCAGAAAGAACGGTTCTGATCGGAGGTTTGTGAGAAAATACTGGAGCAGCCTGATCTCCCCGGGGGCGACTTTCAGCATCCCGATGAGGAAAAACTTCGTGCCTGCACCTGTCGAGAGCCCTGTCGTCTCGATATCGAAGAAGAGAAACCTTTTTTGATGAAGCAGGCCCTCAGGGTCGCTCACCGACGGAAAGAGAACGGCAAGCGGCGTTTTCTCTACGCCCTCTATGTCTCCGAGCCGCACGTTCCCGTGCATATGGTCCTTGCCGATCGTGTGCTCGACCTCGATGAGAGAAAGCGGACCCTCCTTTACGACTCTGCCTTCGAGCCTGCCTGCGAGTGACATGAGAGAAGCATCATCCCGCCTGCCTTCTCGCCTTGTCCGCTCGCGGGGGGGAGTCGATCTCGTTCTATCGAATATCTCCAGTCGCTTCATAAAAGCTCCGGGGCCTACTCTTCATTCTCAACGAGGGTGATACCGTGCTCCAAGAGGCTTTTCAGAAATTTCGCCGTGAGTTTCTTGTTGAAGCGATCGGGACCCACGCACGAAGGGCACCCCTCCGGGCACCCGCACTCGACCACTCTTTCGTGAGCGGCCTGCAGTATCCTGTGCTTTGTCTCGAAGAGACGGTCCGCAAGCCCGACGCCGCCGGGGTAGCGGTCGTAGAGGAAGACAGTCGGGAGGCCGATATTCTGCTGCTTGAGGTTCTCGGCCGAGCCGATATCCCGAGGGTCGGTCATGACGAACAGGGAGCTGATGTTCTTGAGGAGATTGGATACGGCGAGAAGCAGGCCCTCGCTCTCGTCCCTGCTGAGCCCGGAAAAAAGCTCCTCTTTAAAGGAAAGGACGAGACTCCTCGTGTGGATCTCCGTGGGAGGAAGATTGATGTCCCCGTACCCGACGTTCTCGTGAGTACCGAACTTGATCTTCTTGTACTTGAACGCAACCGTACGAACGAGCACATCGCAGAGCATCGCCTCGTAGGAAGGAAGGTCCTCCTCCTGGTTTTTCTCGAGTATCTTTATATCGGTCTTCGTATCGGCGTCGGTATAGTAGTTCACTGCGGACTGCTCGACCCACACCGTCCTCTTGTCCCACTCAACACCGGTCACCGTGTACTGCGCGCTCCCGTGGATGTAGATCGCGTTCTCGTGGAGCATCATCGGGACGCTCGACCGGTCCATCTCTCCTATCACCCGCCGTGCCCCGCGGGTTTTGTCGATTATTACGAAGTTCCCCACATCGGCGCTCCTGAGGGAAACGTTCTCCGCAGGGTAGCTTCGTTCCTGCCAGTGATACACGTCCGCCTCCTCGTGGAGCACATCCTTCTCTTCGAGATACTCGAGCACATCCTGTATCTCCTCGCCGCCGTACTCCTCATCTCTCTTGAACGGGAGCTCAAACGCGGCGCACTTCACCTGATCGACGAGGATATACACGTTCTGCGGGTTTACGAGGGCGGATTCCGGTGAGCTTTCTATGAGGTACTCCGGATGCTGCGCGATGTACTGATCGAGAGGCGCGTTCGATGCTATGAGGACCGAGACGCTCGTTCTGTCGGTTCTCCCGCTCCTCCCGGACTGCTGATGGAAGGACGCCACGGTTCCCGGGTAGCCGGCCATGATACTCACATCGAGCGAGCCTATATCGATCCCGAGCTCCAGCGCGTTCGTCGATACCACCCCTTTCAGCTCCCCTCCTCTCAGGCCCTGCTCAATGGCCCTGCGCTCGTTCGGCAGATACCCTCCCCTGTATCCGGCGATTTTTTTCTTTTTCTTCGGTATCCACTGCTTGAGATAGGAGAGGATCACCTCCGTATTGAGGCGGCTTCTGGCAAAGACTATCGTTGCCAGGTCGTTCTCGATGAAACGTCTCGCAACACCGACCGATTCCAGAACGACCCCTCTCCTGATTCCCTGCTCTTTGTTCACGAGAGGCGGATTATAGATTATGTAGTGCTTCTCGCCGGACGGAGCGCCGTTTCGGTCGATGAGTACGGGTTTTCGGCCTGTGATCCTGAAA